>JALEGO010000679.1 GCA_022763165.1 Flavobacteriales bacterium | reverse complement strand
GGATTTCAAGCAATGGACATCGATGATAACCTCAATGGACAACTTGATCCAGCTGACATGGATATCAACACCATTCACTTCTCTTCTAGAACCAAAGGTTTTGTGGCTGGAAAATACAATGGTGCTGGAACCACTCCTAAAGGATATAACAGAACCATTGAAGATGGAGCAGGATTGATGTCTCAAAGATTTTGGTATGATCAAACAGGAAGACAAGTATTGGCTCAAAATACAAAGCAGCATAATAATGACCAATATTCATATACTAAATACGATGCAATATACCGGACAATTGAAGTAGGTCAAAAGCAAGCAAATAACTCAGGAACAGGGTTTAACAACATATTTGGCGATTATACACAAGGTTATTATAACCCTGAAGTCATAAGTAATCACAATTTAAAAGCCTTCATAAATAATTCTTCTGGAGAAAGAACTGAAGTAAAACAATTCTTCTTTGATGAAGTTTCTCCAGCTATTGCAAGCAATCTACCCAATGATTTTGCACAAGAAAACCGTAGAATAAGACTTTTAACCACAACCTACTCCGAAAAATATACATCAGACACATCAGATTATGATAATGCAACACACTACAATTATGATATACACGGAAATATAAACGAACTTCTCCAAGAAGTTTCCAACATAGGCATACCCAATCAAAGATTCAAAAAAATAGAGTATGACTATGAAATAATTACAGGCTTAGTTGAAAATATGCACTATGCTAATAATCAACCAGATGCTTTTATACATAAATATAAATATGATGAAGATAATAGACTAAAGCAAGTTCATACTTCTGATGATAATGTCCATTACGACAAAGACTTAAACTTACAATATTATCAACACGACAGATTGGCTCGTACAGAAATAGGAAACAATAATATTCAGGGTTGTGATCATACTCATAGCATCATCGGATGGGTTAAAAGTGTAAATTCAAATACACTCAATGAAGAAAGAGATCCAGGTCAAGATGGGTATATCATCAGTAATAATACAAATCAAAATTTTGCGAAGGATGCTTATAGTTACTCCTTGAGTTACCATAATAATGATTATGCTCCAATAGATAGAAAAAATAAATGGAACGCTGTCAACAGCAGGTTTCTAGCAAATACGTCCAATTCATCTTTAGCTTCACAATCATTTCCAATGTTCAATGGAAATATATCTATTATGACCACTACGATAAGAGACTCTGCAACCATGAATCCTCTTCCAAATGCTTTTACTTATCAATATGACGAGTTAGACCGCCTGCTTAGAGCTAATGCATGGGACAATTTGGATTTAGCCAATAACAGTTGGGGAATTGCTCAAGATATTTTTAGGTATAAAAACACTTTTTCATATGATGCCAGTGGAAATATTACAAGTCAACAAAGACATGATAGTCAAGGCAGTGTGATTGATCAAATGACATATGTTTACAATATGGACAACCCAGGGTCATCAAATGCCAAGTTACTACAAAATAGATTATACTATATCAAAGAGGGACCTCAAGCCAATGATGGCAATTACCCTAACGATATTGATGATCAAAGCAGCTTCAACATACCTGGCTCCAACATTACTGAAGGTAGCAATTATGGATATACAGAATTAGGAGAATTGGCAAAGGATTCTTCTCAAGAAATTTCTCAAATTATTTGGCGATCAGACCAAAGGATAAAAGAATTAAAAAGGCATCCAAATTCAACAAAACCAAATTTAAAATTTGAGTACAATGTAAGGGGCCATCGAATTGCGAAACACACTTATACTCCATCAAACACGTGGCTATCATCCACATACTATATCCGAGATCTAAATGGAAATATACTCGCTGTGTATCAGAAAAAGCCTCAGAAAAGCCCAATACAAATTGGAAATGGATCTAAATTGCTCCATTATAAACTTCTCGAGCGTTACATTTATGGTTCAGGTCGTATTGGGAAATTTGCCAAAGAAGTAAGTTTATCCGGAGGTATCAAAGATGAAATCCCACATGAAAATCCGGGAGAAATTGGGATTGGAAAAAACAAATTTACTGGAATAGGGAAAGACTCGCCTTTAAAGCCAATTAGCTCAAATAGCAAAAAAGCACCTCTTGTCCATTGTATGGGAGAAAGACATTATGAATTAAAAAATCACTTGGGCAATATATTAACAATTGTTTCAGATAAAAAGATAACCGTAGACAATGGGTCTGGGAATGTTGATCATTATATGCCTGACATTCTTTCTGCTGCGGATTACTCCGCTTTTGGAGTGACGCTGGACAATAGACATTACAATAAAAAGTCTTACAGGTATTCCTTTAACGGTAAAGAAGAAGACTCTGAGTGGGAACAGGGAGAGCAAAATCCCTATGATTATGATTTTAGAATTTATAATCCAGGGTTAGGACGGTTTTTATCAATTGATCCAAAAGCAGACAAATACCATTCTTGGTCACCATATACTTATGTAAAAAATAACCCCATAAAGTTCATAGATTTTGATGGAAGAGAAGCCTACAGCCCTATATATGATGAAAATGGAAACTTTTTAGGTACAGATTCAGAGGGGTTCACAGGGGATGTTATTGTAATGTCTCAATCAAAATGGCTCTCCTTATGTGCCAATAGTTGTCAAACTCTAAATCATGAGGATGTGATGAGAATGGCCAATGATGATGGTGAAACGGGTGTTAAGCATTTTGATGAGGCAGAACTCTCAGCTCAAGCTCAAGCTAGAGTGTACACAAACTTAATTGAAGGAATGACTTTACCTGATGGTAGTACATTAGACAAGAATGATTTATACGGAGGGAGCATTTCAACCAATATTAGGTATGTAGGTAAATACAACAATCCTGGAAATCGTACTGATGGCAATGCTTCAACTACTCATAGAGATGGGAAAATCCAAGTTACGGTTTATGGAAATCATCCTGATGAATTTCCAACAACTGTTGAAAACATGAGAGTTTTACTTGGTGTTCATGAGTATTTTAGCCATGGTGTTAAAGGTCATAAATCAAAAGGAAACCACAGGGCTTCGTACAAGTTGGAAATTGAATCCACATATTTCTCACGGACAACCACTGAGTTTAAAATTTCTAGATATTATAAATATATCAACTCCTATTATCGTGAAACGGGAAAAACCGCACCAAGAAGCTACTATAATACATACTGGAACCTTGGGGGCACTGATATACCGAGACAATAACCTGAGAAACTTGTAGTCAAAAAATCATCTTTAACATGTTAGCAATCAGATAATAAGACTCTTAACCAGACATCTAACAGTTAGTTGTTTGGTAATTGTACTTTGGAGCTGCTACAATTGTAACAAATAATAGTAATTTACGTAGAACTTTTGTCATTACTGGGATATGAGAAATACACTTACTATTCTACTACTATTATTTTTTTCATTTGCTTATTCAAAACAGCGTGAAGTATCGACTAGTATCTCAACCCAAAATGGGGTTCCTGTAACCATTGGTAATGCTTCTGCAACTTCTTTTGTGCAATTGGCTAATGACCCAATAACTTTTACTGATTTTAACTTTCAAGACATCATTACTTTCGGGGTGGATCATCATTATCCCAAAATCCATGCTGACCCAATGGATGTTACCATTACCATCAAGGTACAACCTTATGATTTCAATGGTAATGCTACTACGGCTTTCTACAAAAAATTGTCTTTAGATTATGATCCCAATCCAGTTGTTTCTTATACGGATAGGCAAACACATCTATTTGGTAAAGCGCATGCTTTTCAGGTAACCATCACTGCTATTTCTGTCGATGGAGACAACACAGTTCAAACCTTACCCGAACATCTTTTTGTTCAATCAACAATTAAAACCAATCGATATAATGACTTTGCCAATGTTGCTTCGACTCCTTTAAATTTCGCTGCCCCAGATATTGTAGACACAGATTGCGATGGCATGTTTGACCAAATCAATTTCCAGTGGACGGGCATACCTGAAGCCGAAGAATACGAAGTAGAATGGACCTTTGTCAATGATTATGGAACAGGTAATTTGAGTTCTACCATCAATCAAAGTCAATTGAATTACGATTTTACTCATAACTCCTCTAGAGTAAATATCTCTCATTTAAACTCTAATTATGCTATCCATTTAGGCTTTGAGAGAGGTTATATCCTCTACAGGGTCAGAGCCATTGGTAGAGATCTTTCTGATCCTAATGTTCGCATTGCAGGGGTATGGAACAGAGCTAATCAAGGCTCCTTGGCAGCAATCAATACAGGCATTTATTATAACAATACTGCTTTTGAAAACACACTCAATTGGCAATATTCCG
>JALEGO010000678.1 GCA_022763165.1 Flavobacteriales bacterium | reverse complement strand
GATATCGTTATTGGAATTTCATATAACGCTGATATCAAAAAAGCAAAAGAAATACTACACGCAACAATGGATAAGCATCCTATGGTACTTAAGGATCCTCAGCCTACGGTCGCAGTATCAGAACTTGCAGACAGTTCGGTTAACCTGGTTGTTAGACCTTGGTGTGATCCGGCAAACTATTGGGATGTTCTGTTTGATACAACTGAAAATTGCAAGTTGGCACTAGATGATGCAAATATTGAAATTCCATTTCCTCAAATGGATGTTCATTTATTCAATAAAAATCAATAATGTTATGAAAACTAAGAAGAAACTTCTAGCTATACTCTGTGCTATTGTACTAACATTCAACTTAACGAGTTGTGATGAACTTCACAGAATAGGTACAGAAGTCATAGAAACCGCAACAGAAAGTACTGAATTAAGTTTAACTGAAATTGTAAATGGTTTGAAAGAGGCTTTGACAATTGGTACGGGTAATGCTGTGGGATTTCTTAATAAAACGGACGGATACTTTAAAAATCCGGAGGTAAAGATTCCTTTTCCACCAGATGCTCAAAGAGCTGCCGACAAATTGAGAGAGCTGGGAATGGGCAGTCTTGTGGATAATTTTGTAGAAACACTAAATCATGGAGCTGAAGATGCAGCTGCGGCCGCAAAACCCATTTTTGTGAATGCTGTTAAAGAAATGACTTTCGATGATGCTAGAAAAATATTGAGTGGTCCTGATAATGCTGCTACAGAATATTTTAAGAGTAAGACTAGAACGGTATTGTTCAATTCGTTTACACCTAAAATCAAGACATCCTTGGATAAAGTTCAAGTTACAAAGCACTGGACACAAATCACAAGCACGTATAACAAAATACCACTTGTAAATAAGGTAGAAACCGACTTAACCAAATATGCGACTGATAAAGCCTTAGATGGCTTATTCTTAATGGTGGCCAAAGAAGAAAAGAAAATTCGTCAAGATCCTTTAGCGCGCGTAACAGATCTATTGAAAAAGGTCTTTGCACAACAGTAAGGAAATGAAGAAAAGCGGCAAATGTGTTAAGTGTGGATCAGTTGATATAAGGATTCTTCGTACGGCAGAAGATAGAAGTCACGTTTATTATGGTCAATTGATTAGTCCTTATCCATCCGGGACAATGAAGGTTGACACTTTTGTTTGCATGGATTGTGGATATATTGAGGAGTATTTGGATTTGGATATGAAGCCCTCAAAACTGAAAGAAGCAAAGGACGTTCTAAAAAAAATAAATCCTGAAGAAACCGATTAGGAATTATAATGAAGATGACATTCAGGTGCTGGAAGGTTGGCAACATCTTAGAAAGCATGCCAAGTTATACTTGATAGAGCTCAACGCCTCGGGTTGGTTAAATGTTGTCATGGAATGCTTGGAAAATCTGAATGTTGATTTCAATGAGCTACATTTTGACTTATTTGAGAATGGAGCAATTCAAATTGAAATTGATGTTCCTTTAGAGGTTCCCGTAGACATTAAGACGAAGAAGAGTATTTGCAATTCAAATGTGAGGATATGTGGTATAAATGCTTTGTTTACGGGTCTTATGCCTTGCGATTTTACCAAGATAACCGCTTTAAGCGAGCACTGTTTCGTACATCTTAAAAATCATAAATTTCGTTTTGAAAAAGGTGATGTCATAGATTTAAGAAAGGATGCTGACTCACAAAACTTTTTGATAAACTTTATGTTTGATAAAGAAATAATAGGATCTGAAAAGATTAGCCAAGATGCATTGAATGAAAAACTTGATGACTTTCAGAAATCTAGATCTATACAAGTCTTTCTTCACTATAAATAAAAAAGAGCGGGTCAAAAAACCCGCTCCTTTCACGAACAAATAATAACCAAGAAATAAAATTTTAATTTTTTTGTGTCGAGTTCAAAATGCTTACATCAAGCAATAGATTTCTCTTTTTCTGTCTCGTCCTCTGAAATTTTGAGCTTTGGCTTTTAATCCTCCTATCCTTTGCCAAAACCAAAGTCATTGAATCATTTTGATTCTTTGTCTTGTGCCAGATATTTTCTGTTGTCGTCATGTTCATTTGTTAAATTAGTTAGTCAATTATTTCTGAGACTAAAGTATACTGCTTTAAGAGATATAAAAAACCACTTTTAGAATTTGGTAGCCGATTTTGAGAATTTGGTTAAGCCTTTCTAGAATTTAGAAAACGATAAATAATTTGGAATAAATTACGATCCGAATCAAAAATAAGAATGATATATTGATGATATTTTTAGAGAACAGACCGGTTAGTCAGAGGCTACGGTAATGGTTTTCTCAAGTTTCCCAAATAGCTTACCCTTCCTTATAAGGATTATGCCTACTATTCCCACAAGAACGAATAGGGTAGAGATGATCTCCGCTTGTGTAATATCTAAACCGAATACCTTTTCGTTAATCCTAATTTTCTCAATGAAGAATCGTTCAGTGCCATTGATAATCAGGTAAATGCAAGTCATAAGACCTGGAAGTTTTAGCCTTTTTCGAATGGACCATAGAAAAAGAAATGCCAGTATACCAAAAGTAGCTTCATAAAATGGCGTTGGCCATACAGGATTGACCAAAGCATTACAGTGGGATCCAACGCAATCGGGTATAGGAGCTCCAGCATGAATGACATTATGAGGGTAGTCATACGCCCACATCCAATCGGGTAAGAAGCTTAACCACTCGGGCTTAGGGCTTAGATTATCAATTCCCCAATCTCCATCTCCAGACACTTGGCAGCCAATTCTACCAATTCCGTAGGCCAATATTAGTCCAGGCATACATGCATCAGCAACATGAATAGGATGAAAGCCCTGTTTTTTTGCATACCATAATACTGCAAAAGCACCACAAATCAAACCTCCATAAATAGTAAGTCCACTAAAAAAGGAGTCCACAGACTCAAACATGCTTCCAATTTCATCAGGATTTTCAAGTAAATGGAAAATCTTTGCACCACCAATGCCCGCAACTGCTGCTATCATTGTAAATGTTCCAACATATTCCTTAGCGCCAACCGTTCTTTCTACAATTTTGGTCTCTTCCGATTTTTTGCTATTTCTATAGGCTAAAAACCCAGCAATTCCAGCGCCAATAAGCCCTCCTATTATACTTCCATTTGTTGAGAAAAGATGCTCTCTAATGTTCTCAGCTACCCTGCATGAGTCAAACAGCAAATCATAGAATTTAAAGCCAATCAAAAATCCTATCACCACATTGATGATGTTCTGATTCATGGTTGGCTTTCCTGCTTCTTTGAATTTTTGGGTTTTGGTAGCCAACCATCCCAATGTCTCTTTTCTTTTAAGCTCTTTCCCAAAGACGTACGCGCATAAGCCAAAAGCAATGGCCACAAATAATCCAAAACTCTGCACAACTTTGGCTAAGCAAAACTCTATGCCAAAAACATCTAATAGGAAATGATAGAGTGTAGGATACAATTTCTTTAATTTAACGTTTTTGCGTGCATTAAACCGTCAGAATCAATTTTTGTCAGTTTGACTTTCTTGACCGAATTGACTAATGCGCTGTCAAAGGTATGTTTTACTTTGATATAATTTTCCGTGAAGCCAGTAATATTCCCATCATCATTCTTTGCCTCAAATAAAACAGAGTGTTCTGAGCCAATATATTTCTCGTAAAATGATCTTTTTAGTTTTGACGAAAGTATTTGAAGTCTTTTCCTGCGCTCTTTTCTTTTTTCTTTAGAGACTATCCCAGGAAGCTTTACTGCTGTTGTATTGGCTCTCTCCGAATAAGTAAATACATGAAGATAGCTTACATTTAGGTCCTTTAAAAAATTGTAAGTTTCTTCAAAATCATCGTCTTCCTCACCTGGAAAACCAACTATAACATCTACTCCTATACATGCCTCTGGCATCAAACGAAATATTGTTTCTATACGGTTTTTATAGAGAGTTCTATCATACTTCCGCCTCATTTTTTTAAGAATGCTATCGACTCCTGATTGAAGTGGAATATGAAAATGGGGAACGAATTTCTTGGATTTGGATACAAATGTTATGATCTCATCGCTAAGAAGGTTAGGCTCTATAGAAGAAATTCTAAACCGATCAATGCTACTAATTCCTTCCAGTCCCTCAATGAGTCCTAGAAAGTTTTCCTTGGAAGAACCCTGCCCAAAGTCACCAATGTTAACACCAGTCAAGACAACCTCCTTGGCTCCTGTTAAAGCTACTTCCTTCGCCTTGATTAGAGTTTCATCAATTGATGCATTTCTACTTTTGCCTCGTGCTAAAGGAATCGTACAAAATGTGCAGAAGTAATCGCAGCCGTCTTGAACTTTCAAGAAGGATCTTGTTCTATCGCCACTAGAAAAACCAGGTTGAAAGTCTTGAACAAGTTTAATATTATCTCTGAATACTTTGTTTTTATCGGTTTCAGCGCGTTTTAGAAAACTGAGTATATCAAACTTTTCATTCGCTCCCAAAACAAGGTTAACGCCAGGTATTTCTGAAATTTCCTTCGGTTTCAATTGAGCGTAACAACCAATAACAATTACTTTGCTATCTGGATTCTGCGATTTTGCTTTTTTTACTAAACCCTTGCATTTCTTATCAGCATTTTCGGTTACTGAGCAGGTATTGATAATATAAAAATCAGCAAATTCATCAAAAGACACTTTGGCAAAGCCTGAATCTATAAAATCTTTTGATATGCTGGAACTCTCTGAAAAGTTGAGTTTACAGCCCAAGGTATAAAACGCAAATTTAGAAAAAGGTTCCATGCTGCGTGCAAAAATACAAATTCACTTTTGCTTTTTAAAGTTAGACTTCTTAGTAAATATATTTTCGCTAATCGTCATAATTGCGATAATAATCAAAACCGAGAATAGAAAGACAATTAATCCAAGCATAGGTGATATAAGAGCACATAATAATACTATTATTGATGTAACAATAACACTTACAAATAGAGTCATTAATTTTTTCAAGTAAAATCGAACGCCTTGTTTGAAGAGGTCAGATTTGATGAAATCTTTGAATTTCATCTGTGAATAGTACTCCCCTTTTTCTTTTGCAAAATGCTTGTTTC
>JALEGO010000677.1 GCA_022763165.1 Flavobacteriales bacterium | reverse complement strand
GTTGATACGTGAAGCAAAACAACATCGCGTCTTTGTTCTTGAAGATGATTATGATTTTGACTTTCACTATGCTCATAACCCAATTGTTCCAATGTTTGCAACAAGTCAATCCCCATATTTCATTTATTTGGGATCCTTTAGCAAAATTATATCTCCATTATTGCGGCTTGGATTTGTTGTTGGTGATAGCACATTGATTTGGGAACTGGCCAAAGAGCGTAAAATCATAGATGGTTTTGGAAATACGTTTCTCGAAGAAGCTTTGGCAGATATGATTCACTCAGGGGAAATATCAAGATTAAGAAGAAAGTCTATAAAGTCATATGACGATAAGAGGAAATACTTGGCAAACCTGTTGAAAAACAAGCTCAGCCGGCAAGTTGAATTTAATTTACCGGATGGTGGACTGGCATTCTGGATAAAGCTAAAAAAACACCGATGCATTGATATTTATCAAGAGCTCCAAAAGCAGCAAATTTTTTTACCAAATCCAAGCAGATATGTAGATCAAATCTCAAAAGAAGAAGGTATCAGAATTGGCTTCGCTTCAATCAAGAAAGAAGAGATGGATACTCTAGTTGATAAGCTATCCTCAATAATTAATGGATTATGATTGCAAAAACTTCCACAGAAACATCATGTTTAATCCGCAATTGTGATTTTCAGGTGATCAGAACAATTTGATTTCAACATTGAATTCTGAACTCAAATCTAGAGGCAATCCCATTTTTAAGTACTTAATTCTTTACATTTGGCCAGCCAAAATAATGTGTTGACATTTCATAAAGCTGCGCGGCATGAAAAAAAATATTTTAGGGGTACAAGCAAATTTTGTTGAAACCAATGGCATTGCCAACGAAACGAGTGTTTCACTTGTCAAAGATGGGGTGCTTTCAACCTGCATTGCAGAAGAAAGATTATCCAGAGTTAAATTGGATGGTACGTTTCCCAATAAAGCGATACAAAAGGTTTTAGAGGTAGAGCAACTTTCAAGCAATGATATTGATGTTATTGCCGTTCCTTTTTTACACCCGACAAAAGGTCATTATCAAAATCTAAAAAGTGCCTGGAGTACTTATTTCGATACAGGTGTATTTCTTAGTAATAAAATAAAAAAATTCACCTGGTTTACGCTTCACAGTGCTCTTAAGTCCTCTAAAATCATGACTTATGACCTAAACGGAAAGACATTTGAGTTGCAACATCATGATCATCACAAGTGTCATGCGGCAGGTGCATACTATTGCTCTCCATTTGATAAGGCGTTGGTGGTAACGCTAGACGGAGGAGGAGATGGTCTAGATGGCAGCGCATATATTGGTGAGGGGACCAAGTTGACCGAGTTATTCACGATTCCTCATTTTCAGTCTCCTGGAACGATGTACAGTGCCATTACAAGTGATTTAGGATTTAAACGACATAGACATGAAGGCAAAATCACAGGGCTAGCTGCCTACGGAAATAGCGACCTTAAAAGATTGGGGCTTGAGAACCTTATTTCATTTGACTCAGGGAAAAAACGATTCATAAGCAAGGAAATTGCTCGTCATCATCTCAACAAAGATTTGAGTGCAAACTCAAAGTTTTTCTACCCTCTCCTTTCTGATTTCCCGAGAGAGGATCTTGCGGGGGCAGTGCAAAAGATCTTGGAAAATTGTGTTGTACAATTGGTCAAATCTGGCCTCAAAGAAGCTTCTAAAAGAGGTATAAAACTCAATAAGGTTTGCTTGGCAGGGGGTGTCTTTGCGAATGTAAAAGCTAATCAGTTTATTCGACAAATTGAGGGAGTAGAAAATGTTTTTGTCTACCCTGCTATGGGCGATGATGGCCTTTCAGGCGGAGCAGCTTTACTTTCTTATTATGCACAACCTGAAGTTAAGGACAAGAGCAAATCTGTCATAAAAGACATTTATAAGGGTCTTGAGTTTAGCAATGATGAAATCAAGAAAGCCCTTGATGATGCTAACCTCAAATATGAGTATCATGAAAATGTTGAAAAAGAAATCGCGCAAATTTTACATCAGGGCAAAGTAGTTGGTCGTTTTAATGGAAAGATGGAATATGGGCCGAGAGCTCTAGGAAACCGTTCAATTATAGGAGCACCGTTTGATCCTAGCATTAACGATTGGCTCAATAAAAAGTTGAATAGGACAGAATTCATGCCCTTTGCTCCGAGCATCAACATTGAACATGGTAAAGACTATTTTGAAGGTTATTCCGAAGATGATATTGCTGCAGAATTTATGACGATCACTTACAATGTGAAACCAAATATGATCGATAAAATTCCAGCTGTGGTTCATGTGGATGGAACTGCCAGACCTCAAATTGTTAAGAAAAACATTAATCCCTCTTATCACGCTATAATAGATGAGTTCTATAAACTGTCTGGAGTTCCAGTGGTATTAAATACAAGTTTCAATGTTCATGAGCAACCAATAGTATGCACTCCACAAGATGCTATAGCCGGTTTTCAAGAAGGCAAATTGGATGTTCTAGCCATTGGGAATTATATCTGTAAATAGACGAGTTAAACCACAAATGAACTTTTCTAAAATAACTCTCTTTTTTGCTCTTATAGCAATTTACAGCTGCGATTTTAATTCAAATTCCAATTCTCAAAACACTAGCCAAAAAACTTCTGAAAACGAGAATATCGAAGAAATGCCATGTTCAAGAGGGCCAGCAGAACCAATCGCTAAACCAGGATATTTCAAATCCAGCTCTTTCGTCATGGATGATGATCAAATTTCAGGATTGGAGACCATAGAACAAGAGAATGGAGATCGGTTGATTATCAAAAATTGGGGTTGTGGATATTATTGCTTGACGTTTAGGTTTGAAACAGGTAGGTTTGCTGAGGATACGACCAACCTTCAGTTTTGGTTTAAGAAAGCGGTTTTACTTATAGGGGAAATCAACAGTGGACTTGAAGCTCCACTTAATCTGGAAAAAGGAAAAGATGCTTTGATTAACCATATTGATTTGGATTTACCAAATAACTATGAGAATCTTCATTTAGGGGAGAAGATCCATTATGATGGCCAAGATATAAGTTCATTAATATCAGTAGACCGAATTCAGAAATTAAGTGATAAAAAGTACGCAGTAGAGATTACCTATTTATATGGTCCACTATAATTATTGGATCATCACTCCCATTTTGTCCATCAATGGGATCTGAACTAAGTTTCCTTCAATAATCGATTCGGCAACGAACACATACTTTTTATCATATATTGTTTTACCGATATAAAAGCTCACCATATACTCATTGTGTAAGCCAAACAAATCCGATTGAATAGGTTCGATTTTTGAAAAGGATTTGGCTTCAACACGATCTATAAAATGCCTAAGAACAGAAGTGAAAACTTTTTCGCCATTCTTGTTGCCATAACCTTTAGAAGAGACTAATACATTCTCAATGGGTTCATCCTTTAAATTGAGGATGTACACCCCCCATTCAGCTTCCTCAAGGGCCTTATCTTTTATAACCGCAACAGCAATATCCTCAACCTTAGGTCTTTCTATATCTTTCTTCACTATCTTAAAATATTAAGGATTGACTTCCCTTAAATATCATCTCGGCTTCAAAAATCTCTTGGAAATGATTTATAATCTTTTGCTTTACCCCAACAATGTCTACATCCATCCCCAATTCTTTACGAAGTGAAGTTACTTGTTTATCCTTAATCCCACAAGGGACAATATGATCAAAAAAGCTTAAATCAGTGTTTACATTCAAAGCAAATCCATGCATGGTGACCCATCGACTGCATCGCACACCCATGGCACAAATTTTACGAGCTTTTGTTGGTTGATCAGCATCAATCCAAACTCCGGTGTAACCTTCATAACGTTCCGCTTGAACACCGTACTCATTTAAAGTCAGAATAATCACCTCCTCCAATAACCTTAAATATTTATGGATATCAGTAAAAAAAAGCTCCAAATCCAATATGGGATAACCAACGATCTGACCTGGGCCATGATAAGTAATATCACCTCCCCTATTGATCTTGAAATATTCAATATTCTGATCTTTTCTTAAATGTTCAGGAATTAATAAATGTTCTGAATTCCCGCTTTTTCCAAGAGTGTATACATGTGGATGTTCGCAAAACAAAAAATGATGCTTCGTTGGATTATTTAATCCATGCCTTCGATTTTCGAGCTTTGTTTGAACATTGGCGTTCAACAATTCCTCTTGTAAATCCCATGCCGCCTTAAACGGAATGTTCTTTAAGTCTTGGAAATGAACTTGTTTATTTGACTTTATATTTTCGATAACTCTGATTTGAGATAATCAATAACTTTAACCTCAATGGAGTCAACTTTTTTGTTATCCGACAAATACCAAGAGACCCAATCACCAAAGTAAATCAAGTAAACTGCTCTTTCTATTCGGGAATTCCCTAAAGCCACAATATCCACAAGGGTGGATGTATAGTTTTCAATAATAGACTTATTGATTTCGATCCTTTTTGAGTTTCTATAAAATTCATCTTCCGTTCGCAAGATGACCACTGCAAGATTCTCATTTTGATCTTTCCAACCTACGAGTTCATTGTGGTTCATTTCTGGAATCGCGTGATGCCAACACAAGGTCTTCGCATTTTCATTGATCTGTTGTCTCCATCGGACTGCAACCCCTTCATAATTTGTCTCTGCGTAAATAATTGGTAGTTTGCCTTCTAATTGTTTTGCTAAGTCAAAAGCTTTGGACTTGATGTTATCCATTTCCCTTCTAATCAAACTTAGACCACTTTCAATATTCAATAACTGGCCAGATTCGATTAAACCATACTGATCCAATATGTTGAACAATTGCACAAATGAATAAGGGAACGCAGCTCTTGGCGGGTAACCTCCAGGAATTTCGATGTAGTTATAGTTTTGAGATTTAGCAATATCAAGAACTTTTCCACCAGAACTTATACAAGCAAACTGAGCCCCTTTCTTCTGCGCGATTTCCATAGCATTCAGTGTTTCCTCAGTATTTCCAGAATAAGAAGAAACAATAACAAGTGTGTACTCATTTACAAATGACGGTGCAAAGTAACCTTTGTTCACTACAATAGGTACTTTACAATGATCGGATACCAATTGAGAAACAATGGTCCCACCAATTCCAGAGCCTCCGAGTCCGGTGATCAAAATATTTCGAATTTCTTTTGATGTGTCCAACTTACTTTCCTTAGCGATTCTCAAGGAATTCTCGAGCATTGAAGGAAACTCTTCGATAAAGTTTTTCATATCCTAATCTATTATGTTGCAAAGGTAAGAGAATGTTGAACATCGCACAAGAATCAGTGATCTATGATTTAATACACCAGAACAATTTCAATCTCTTCAGTTGATCTTACTCTATATCCAGGCATAGAGTTTTAATCTAGGCCTGTTATCACTATCTTTGCGGGAAAATTTTGTAAATGGAAGTTCTTGAGTTGTCAGAACAGGAAAAGGTCAGAAGAGAGTCTCTTCAAAAGATAATCGATAATGGAATTGATCCCTATCCTGCGGAATTGTTTGAAATATCTCATTATAGCACTGAAATAAAAGACAATTATAAGGATGGATCAAAAGACTTTGAAGAAGTCAGTCTAGCAGGAAGAATGATGAGTAGGAGGGTCATGGGGACTGCCTCTTTCGCTGAAATACAAGATAAAGATGGACGGATTCAAATCTACGTCAGTCGTGATGACATTTGTCCTGGAGAAAACAAGTTTTTGTATAATGATCTTTTTAAGAAATTACTCGATATAGGAGACTTTATTGGTATCAAGGGATTTGCTTTTAAAACGAAAGTTGGTGAAACCACGATTCATGTTAAAGAATTGACTTTATTGAGTAAGTCTTTAAAACCTATTCCTATTCCAAAAACAGATGATCAGGGCGTAGTTCATGACGCCTTTACCGATCCGGAACAAAGATACAGACAACGATATGTAGATCTTGTCGTTAACCCGCATGTAAGAGAGACTTTTAGACAAAGAACACAATTGGTCAACTCCATGCGCGAGTATCTAAATAGTTTTGATTATTTGGAGGTAGAAACTCCCATTCTGCAACCACTTTATGGTGGCGCTGCAGCACGTCCATTTAAGACACATCACAATACCTTGGACATGACGCTATATTTGCGCATCGCAAATGAATTGTATTTAAAAAGACTCATCGTTGGCGGCTTTGATGGGGTTTATGAGTTTTCAAAGGACTTTCGAAATGAAGGCATGAGTCGATTCCACAATCCTGAATTCACCCAAGTCGAATTATATGTTGCCTATAAAGACTATCAATGGATGATGGATCTTGTTGAGGAAATGATTGAGAAAGTGGCTATGGATATTCATGGTACCACCGAAGTTCAAGTAGGCGAGCACAAAATCAATTTCCAAAGACCTTGGAAGCGATTCACAATGTACGAGGCAATAGAACATTTCACTGGAATCGATATTTCTGAGATGAGCGAAGACGAGCTTAGAGCTACTGCTCAAAAATTAGAAGTTCCAATTGATGATACGATGGGTAAGGGCAAATTGATAGATGAAATATTTGGCGAAAAATGTGAACCCAATTTGATTCAGCCCACTTTTATTACGGACTATCCTGTAGAGATGTCTCCACTAGCAAAAAAACATAGAGAAAAAGAAGGTTTGGTAGAGAGATTCGAAGCGATATGCAATGGTAAAGAAATTTGCAACTCCTTTTCAGAACTTAATGATCCTATAGATCAAAGAGAAAGATTTGAAGAACAGTTAGAGCTGGGCAAAAGAGGCGATGATGAAGCCATGGTGCTGGATGAAGACTTTCTAAGAGCCCTAGAATATGGCATGCCTCCAACGGCAGGATTAGGAATTGGCATTGATAGACTATCAATGATTATGACGAATTCGAATTCTATTCAAGATGTTCTATTCTTTCCACAAATGAAGCCAGAAAAGAAAAAGGCTATAGAATTGAATGACAATGAAAAGCTCATTCTTGATTTAGTAAACTCAAGAAATCCGATCGAACTTGCCGAACTGAAAAATCTATCTCAGTTGAGTAACAAACAATGGGATAAGAGTATCAAAGGCTTGAATAAAAAGGGTATCACAAAAGTTACCAAGGTCGATGATGTTTTGACAGTGGAGTTGGCTTAGATACTCCAATTGACTTGCTTTATCAAAAATAAGCCGCATATTGTAAAATAGAACAGCTGTACAAGGCCTAAAGCAATACTTGCACATTTATTCTTTCTTTTGTTAATGAAATTAAATTTCTATTACCCATGCGTAAAAGGCTAGAATACGTTGACGATAAGTCCAGTAAATTTTGGACCGTATTGGTCGAACGTCAAACTGTGAATATCACATACGGCAAAATTGGCACTGAAGGTAGGGAAAGCATCAAGGAGTTTGACAATTTAGAAGATGCGGAGGAATTTGCAAAAAAGAAGTTGAATGAAAAGCTCAAAAAAGGCTATATAGAAGTTCAAATTGAAATTAAAACAGATAGTTCTGACGAAGTTGTTTTGAATACACCTCTATTACTAGAGGTCATTTCTTCAGTGAATTCTGCTGATTGGGAAAAGGCTGAAGAAAAACTTGAAGAGGTAAGTGATGATTGGCAAGCACTTATTAAGTCCGATCAAAAGCAATTCCTAAATTTCATGGAGCAACTCGTGTTGTTATGGCCAAAAATCAAAGAAGCAGATTTTGAAAACCGTGCCGCTTGGTTGATGTTATATTTAACCAAAAGATTTCGAGATGAAATAGGAAGTACACCAGATTTTATTTCGGAAGATATTGCTTTTGAGCTTGGAGAGACCATGTATCATCATGCTGACGATGCGGATCAGTTTACTCAAGGATACGCTTATACTTTATATCTATTTCCTGAATCCAACAAAACACTAGAAGCCATTTTAGATCATGGCGCTGACAGCGGTTACTTATGTGAGGGAGCGATAGAGGATGCAGTCAAAACTGCAAATAATCCAGTAACAAAACTATTCTTAAAGTCCCTTGATATTCTTGCTACTTTTCATCAAACTGTAAGTTATGATACGGACAAAAAAGCAATGGAATTTGTTTTGAGAGATATTGAATGGGCTCATAAAGAATTCCCTGAGTTTTCTTATAATGAACTAGTGAAAGCAAAGGATTACATAAAAACAAAAGAATTTTCTAAATACTGGGATTTACCAAAGGAAAATCATTTCGAAGAAATACAAACGCTGTTTACCCTTTTAGGCTAATGTACTTTTAGTCGCTCGCACTGAACAATCTCAAAGGTATTTTGGTCATATACAAAAGCGATTAATTCACAATTGATCCCAACCCATTGAGCAGGAATGGTGTATTGATAGTCAAAGCTTACTGTATCTCCTATAGCAGAAGAAACAACGCCTTCTCCCCAAGTCCCGTTTATAGCATCTCGTAAAACATGATTATGCTCGTAGCTATTAAGTTTTATAACATCATCTAATTGCCAATCTACAATGTGGCTCTCAGTTAGCAGTACGCCTAACTTGTAACTCCCCGGAAGCGATGCTAAAAACTCCAAATCTATATGAGTTTTGAGAATCTGCAAGGAATCATTATACAAGTTTTGAATTCTCATATCTATACTACTTGGATCATTTTCAATAGTTTGTATTTCTGGCTCCCAGTTTCCTTTAGTCAGTAAATCTGGACTTCCTAATCTGCTGACCATGGCTGTGGGGTAACTCGTCACTGCAAAAGTAGTATTATAGGCATCCCCTGTTGCTGTTCTGAAATCAGTTACAAAAGAACCATCAGGATTACTTTCTGGTTCTGCGAATGTACCAGCATGTATTGCCAATACAATTACTTGTCCTGCATAGCTGCTATCCAATCGTTTTGCTTCTTTCGCTCCTTGCGGGCAATTAGCACAAGTATGTCCAGTAAATTCTTCTAACAGAATATTTCTTTTAGCTGCAGTTCCACCAGAGATGATAGTGTCAAAAACAATATTTACCGTATTGGTAGTGTCTACATTAGACCTTTCTATAGGGTTGTCCACCTTATCGCAGCTAAAAATTAACGTTGATAAAGCCAAGCACCATATGTATTTAATTTTTTTCATCAGAAGCTACTTGTTATAGTTAACGTCAAACCATTTGAAGCAGGGACATTTCTACACACACCACCAACACAAAATATTCCAGCCCTTTGCCTACCATAACTTAACATGATTCTGTTGGTTTTGTTGGTATAACCTACAGAGGTGAAGTAATAATGAAGCCTTTTCTTTTCGTCATCATTGCCATAGTTGTATTGATCCATTACGGCTACATACCAATGCGGAGAAATAGTGTATTCGATAAGCATAGTTGCCCAATCTCCTTGATCTTGTTCTGTGAATAGACCTTGAATTTCCGTTCTAATAGCATGTTTTTTCTTTAACTTATAAGTAATATCAGCCACCCCAATGTGTGACTTAACAAGGCCATAGCCAATTTTTCCCTCGATGACGTCCTTATTATATTCTATGTTAGCATAGGTGAAAACGCCTTTCCATTTCTTTGAGAACTTCTTTGTGATTTCAATATTGAAGTCTTTGAAGTAGACTTCTCCAATGTTGAAGAATGGTGATGTGTATCCCATTCTATCAGTTGTCGCATCATTAAGTAACAAGGTATCAATGTTATTAGCTGTACTATAATTGATCAATATTCCAGTGCCATATTTACCTCCAAGAGGCGTTTTCTTTTTGAATTTATACAATAGCTCTGCTTGAAAGCCCATTTCTCCATTTGGCTGAGTGGCATATGGGTACAAAGTTGCCAACAAATTATAAGTATGTTGCCTTGTCAAGGCAGGCAAATAATTTATTAAAACTTCTGTTAAAGCGGCATCTCTTTCAGAACGAAAGCTCAAGTTATCAATTCTCTTTGCTGCAACTGATAAACCAAAACCCTTTTGTGAGTAAGCAGCTTGTAATAAGGCCCCTTCGCCTGGTTTATAGATATATCCATTATCCGCAGATGGGTCATTAATTTTATACGTATATTCTCCGAATAAACTAAACTTGCCAAACTTAGCCTGCAACCTTCCAGCCCATGATCCAACATTTTCGGGAAGATTAAATTGAGAATTCTGATCCGCCTGAAACTTGCTCACAAAGCTACCACCCAAAATTATCTGAGTTCTATCATTTAGCAATGAGTCAAATACTTCCCCCAGAGAAATCTCTCCATCAATACCTCTTACAATACCTTCACCATAATCAAAATAAAGCCTCTGTTTTCCGATTAAACCAGTGATTTTCATACCAGAAACAGGTTCATAAGCAACTCTAAACCCATCCATTGCATTATCATAACCAAGGCCCCTTTCTTCGTACGCCCGAAATACCATTC
>JALEGO010000676.1 GCA_022763165.1 Flavobacteriales bacterium | reverse complement strand
CCCCATATTTTGATTTTACGTTTCAATCCCTAGCTGAAATTATTTGGAAGGAATTTCGAATCATCTCAAACAGAGGGGACGATTCCAGTGTATTATTTGGCTGGTCTTTGGGGGGATGCCTTTCGATTCTTCTCGCAAATCGGTATCCAGATCAAATTTCAAAAATTATTTTAATTAATACTGCAGCTAAATTTGATAGAGATATTTTCTCTCAATCCCCGCAGCTGAGAGGAGAACTTGAAAACAAAAAACACTATCTTAAACAACTCTTTAAAGGGAAAAAGGCGCAAGCTGTCGACTTGGTTGGTGCAGGATGTTCTCTTGAGATGCTTAGTCATTACTATGACCAACTAAACCATTTTAATGAAGTGGAAAGACTGAGTCAAATTAAAGTACCTAGCCTGATAACTTTTGGTGAAAAAGACTCGGTCATTAATAATGAAGATATAGAGTCTCTTCGAAAAATACCAAATTCATTTGTAGAAAAATTTCCAGCAGAGGGTCATTTTGTTCCTTTAACGACTCCGTTTAAGTTTAATACCGTAGCAGAAAGATTTATAGCATGATCCGTCAAATAAGCTTTTTTACCATTTTGATGTTTCTTCTTGCTTCTCAAGAAGTTGTAGCCATGAGAGGTTCCTTCTTATTTGATTATTTAAGTAATGCCGCGAGAACGCTTCCATGTCTTAGAAGGAATTTGGATATGAGAGAATATGCAACTCAACCAACAGCAAGTAGTGTAATTGTTGAAGGCTTATCCTACTCAGTAGGCACAAAAACTTTGTTGAGAGATGTAAATTTTAGTATGGTTCCTGGCGATAGAGTCACTATTGTTGGCGAAAATGGAGTAGGTAAAAGTACTTTTCTCCGAATACTTGCTGGAGAAATAAAAGACTATGAAGGATCCGTGAGGACCCCTGAATTAACTGCTTATTTGCCACAATCTTTCGAAATATTTGATTCAAGAACAGTGTTAGGCCACATTTTAAAAACTTCACGTAAGCCCGAGTGGCTGAAGCACTTTTATACCACAAAGGATCACTCATCTGATGAATGGATTCAAGGCTTTAATTATCTGGGAGGGCATGAACTTTTCTTAACGCTTACTCGTTTGGGTCTCGGACATGAGATGCTCCATAGGCCACTGATTAAATTAAGCGGAGGAGAAAAGGTCAAGGTACACTTTTCTGCTATTGTTCATCAACAACCAGAATTGCTTTTGCTCGATGAACCAACGAATCATCTCGATTTAAAGGGGATTTTTTGGTTAGAGAATTATCTTAGATCGTTTTCTGGAAGTGTTGTTATGGTAACTCATGATCGAAGTCTTATAAACAATGCGTCAACACGTGTCTCTGAGCTTTCTCCAATAACTCATGAGTTTCAACATTTCACAGGTGGGTATGATTCTTACCTTGTGCAGCAAGAAAAGATCAGAGAAAAGCTTTCCCAAAAAAGAAAATTACAAGAAGCTGAATTGGCAGCTATATCTGCTAGGCTAAACCGTACAAAGCATCAAGCCCGTTCTGGAGGCGGACGCTCTGACGGAGACAAGCTCGGTTATAACGCTCGAGGGGAAAGAAAACAAAAAGGTTTAGGGAGACAAGTGCACGCTCTACAATCTCGGCAAGACAATCTAGCTGAAAATCTTATTGACGTTCCAAGACGTAGAAATTCAATTAATATTGAATTAGGAGTTGGTCAAAAAATGGACGTAGAACTTAAACTATCAAACCTTTCCTTTGAGTTTCCTGACAAGCCGCTTTTTACTGACGTTAATCTTTCTTTGGGTGCGGGTGAGAAGATTTGTATAACCGGTCCAAATGGCTATGGTAAAACAAGCTTATTGAAGATAATAGCAGGATTAATTAAGCCTAAGTCAGGTGAGGTAAAATTCTTTGGAAATGTGAAAGTTGGTTTTCTAGACCAGGAGCAAGAATCAATAGAGCTTGATAAAAATGCAATTGAGCATGTTTTAGAAATGGGAACTGAACTTGATGAAAACAAGGCATTTCAGATCTTAAGAAAATTTGGAGTATCGCATTCCTATGACTTACACTCGGAACTTTCAAAGTTGAGCATCGGAACTCGAAGAAAGGTGCAGCTTGCAGGGATAGTTGCTTCTGGAGCTAATATCCTTTTATTAGATGAACCAACAAACCACTTAGATATTATGAGCTTAGAGCAAATCGAAAATCAACTGAGCCTATTTCCAGGTATTGTAGTAGCTGTTTCTCATGATCGTTACTTTATGAGTAAATTGGCTGCTCGGGAATTAAAGATTGGATCAAAGAAAGAGAAAAGAGAAAAAAATGCTGATTGATAAAAATAAAGCCTGTTTGATAATATCATGTATGCAGAAGGAATTTTTGCCTACTCTTATAGATTCACAAAAACTTATAGATAGCTGCTCGTGGCTCATTGATTTTGCTAATCACATTCAAATACCCGTCGTAATTGGGAACCATAAGAAGTTGGGTGCGCCTATTGAAGAATTTTTACAACTTTCAAAAACAGTAAAATCTACTGAAATGGTTACATTTTCATGTCTTGATGATGAAAACACAAAAACTATGTTGGAAGCTACAGGTCGATCTCAGTTTTTGTTGGTAGGCGCAGAAACTCATATATCTATCTATCAATCTGCCGTTGCCTTTAAGAAAGCTAAGCTTGAAAGCTTTGTGATTGTGGACGCTGTGTCTGCAAGGAATGAAGTAGATCATACAACGGCCATAGAGAGGCTCAGACAGTTAGGTATTCCAGTTATTACAAAAGAAATGTTTTTCTTTGAATGTCTGAGATCCTCAGCATATCCAAAATATATCGACTTAAGTATCAAGTTTTTAGATCAAAGATATTTACGTTATATATAAAGGGAAAAAAATGAAAAAAAAACAAATTGCTATTATCGGAGGCGGTGGGGCAGGAGCTGCTGCTGCGTGGTCCTTAAGTACGGTACATGATGTAAATCTTTTTGAAGCAGAAAACAGTTTAGGTGGTCATGCTTATTCAGAGTTACTTGAGGTGGATGGTAAAATTATACCGGTTGATATGGGGGTCGAGTATTTTTCTGAGAAAACGGCACCAAACTTATTTGCTTTGCACCGTAAGCTTAAAATAGAAACTTTTGTAGCTCCTTTAGCTTTCTCTGCATATTTTCCTAAGGAAAAAAGTTATTGGACAAACGGAAGTTGCACGGGTTCATTATGGAAAGAGCTTAGAGACGAGTTTGATAAGTTTCATATTCAGATGCATGAAGTTATGCATAAGGGGGATTTATCTGTAAAAAGACAAACGCTTGGAGAATTTCTTGAGGAAAATAAATATTCAGATAAGTTTATTAATAAAGGGCTTCTGCCTTTGATGACAAGCTTTTCAAGTTGTAGGTCTCCATTGCTTGAATATAGTTTAACCCTTTCTTCTTTGTCTTTTAGTATGGGCTTACTCTCTTTTTTCCATCCAACTTATTGGAGAAAATCATGTGTTGGCATAAATGGCTATTTAAAAATTATTGAGAAAGAATTAGGAACCCGAGTTCATACAAACTCTCCAGTGGAAAAAGTTAAAAGATCAGATAAAGGCGTATCTATTTTTTTTAAAGACGGAAAAGTTAGAGATTTTGATGAAGTTATTTTTGCAACCCATGCAGATACTACTCTTTCTTTGTTGGAAACTCCCACGCCAGAAGAAAAAAATATTCTGGGAGGCTTTAAATATTCTCAGATTAAAGCAGTTTTACATACAGATAAAAATGTGCTTCCAGAAATTCCCTGCAAGAGAACATATTTAGAATATATAGGTCTTGATGAAGTTCAATCTCCAGAAAATGGAGTTGGAGGGTCGTTGAATCGTATATTAAATCATTTGGATGTTCATACAGATCTCAACACACCTATAATCGTAACTTATGATCCTATAACTACGATTAAAGAGTCTCATATCATAAAAGAACAAAACTGGAAAATACCGAATCTAAGGCCTAAAGATATGCTAAGAAAATTAGAGATACGGAAGATTCAGGGAAAGTTAAATACTTGGTTTTGTGGAACGGATACCGTATACACGGGACATGAAGGAGCAATCCTATCTGGTTTAGCTATAGCTGATGCATTAGGAGCAGCTTATCCTTTTGAGAATGACGACTGGGCCAAAATTCAGTTTGGCGTTGTTAAAGGACTCATGGGAGTTTATTCTAATTCTGAAAAATTAAATGACCTTTTTGGTAAGGCTGTTCATAAAACAGCGAGACTTCTAGGGTTGCATAAATCTCAGATTTCTAGAGTTCTTCTTGATATGTATGCTTAAATGTATAAGTCTCTATTATGTAAGTATATTGACTGTCATCTAAAGTTAGAAGAAGGGACTGAAGAGTGGGAAAAATTTAAACTTACTTCCTTAGTGCTTATTAAGGGTGACCTAAAGACCTTAGAAGCAGAAAGTAGTTCTTTTCTGCATTGGAAGGAAAAAGAAGTGCTGAACTCTTATGTTCATGAGGCTAGAAGACATAGCTTTCTCTTGGGAAGGTATGCATCAAAAAAAGCTTTTTTTTCTTTTAGCAAATCTCACATTCCAAGTAATACTTTGCAGGTCTCTAATGGTTTTATGGGACAGCCTTATTTCATTGATTACCCTTATCACCTTTCAATTTCCCATTCAGAGCAGTTCGGAGCTGCTATGGTAGGAAAGTATGGTTTTCCTTTTGCAATTGATATTGAAGTCTTTAATAAGAGCAAAAGTGTTTTTGAAGATATTTTTTCCTTCAACGAGTTATCATTAAATTTCCCAAAAAACTGGACACAGGAGGATAAAAAGTTAGCTCTTTGGTCTGCTAAGGAAGCATTAGTTAAATTTTTAAAAATTGGTTTTACAACAGATATGAATATTCTCGAAATACTAGAAGTAGCTCAGTTGGAAAACTCTTTAATTCGGATGAAATTTAAAAAATTTCATGCTCTACAGACTTTTGTTTTAAAATCTGAGGAATACGTCTTTACTATATGCATGCCCTCTAAAGTATCACTTGATATTCAATCTGTATGATCTTTTTGCGCAAAAGTTTTGCTAATGAGTATTAATAGACTCTAGCAAAAAAATTTTTAGTTCTTCTAACTTTCTTAGATGATCTTGTAATTTCTCTTTTGAGGTACAATTAAATTTAAGCTTTATGCTTTTTGCGTGTGTTTCAACGGTTCTTGGAGATCTATTTAATTCTCTGGCTATAAATTTAATGCTCCGACCAAGAACCAATCCCTTAGCAACTTCTAGCTGCTTTTTTGAAAGTGTAGGAATATTCATTTTGTTTCTCCTGTATTTATTTTTCTTAAAAATTAAGTTTTTTAAGTCTTTTTCAAAATTAACAAAATTAAAAATTTTTGTAGAGATGAAGAAAACACTTAAGTAGCGTACTTAAGTAAAAAACACCTAGTCAAATGGAGAGAGAATCTTTAAGCTCCGATGAATATATTCGGCCTAAGCGGATAAAGTTTTTTATGGAAGAAAAAAGCAACACAGGTTTCACGCATTTTTCTCCTCCACCTATAACGACGGTTAACTCCATAAAGTTTTCTCCTAGAGAAATTGATATCTTAGCGTGTATTACTGGAGAAAGAAAAACTAAGAAAATAGCTATTTCCTTGTCTCTTTCCCCTAGGACAGTTGAAACCTATATTCGTGATATTATGATTAAACTTGAATGTAATTCACGAAATGGCATTATAGATTTTATAGAAAAATCTGCTGAAAAATCCTTCTTAGAACATCATTATTCAAACCTATTAATCCAATCGAAATTTGAGAAAAGTTTGAATGAAGTTGCAAAATTAAATCATGAAGAATTAACATGTGTTTTGTTGTATGAGGAAGAAGAAAAATCGAAATATTCTTTGTTTCATCTTTTGCAAAAGCATTTTAAACTTGGTGGTTTAAACGTTTCTTTAAAATTACAAAAAACTTTTGAGTCTTTTCATCAGAACCTTACGCACTCACCGAATGCAGATTATTTTTTTTGCTTAGCTTCTCCTTCTCTTTGGGCCAAATTTGAAAGGGAAGAGAGGCAAATAAGCCACTTTTTTGAGATGAAAAATAATTCTTTAAAAAAAATGTTTTTTCTTTTTCTAGAAGAAAAGTTGGAAAAAAATCAAGGGTTTGTAAGTAATAATTATATGGAATTTATAAAAGAGAGTTCTTATTACTTTCTAATTTTAAGAGCTTTTCAGAAGATTCTTCCTCAAATCGATATTGAGAAAATCATTGTAAGCTTTAAAAGAGAGCATGAGATCTTCCATAGACCTCCTCATCGTTTCTCTCTTTCTCTCCCTCTTAATCACCCAAAAGGAGGAAACAAAAAAGATCTTTCTCTAGCTCATATTATATCTCTCTGCAAAATAAGAAAGAGCCAAGGTTTTATAATTATTCTTATCTTAAGCTTATTAAGCATTAGACTGTTAGGTACAAAAGAAGAAAAATCTGCAGCTAGGGAGAATGCTCTTGCCTCTAATCAAGTAATGCCATTTATTGAGCCTATTCGATCAGATCTCATAATTCCAGGGGAAGCTGTCTTTCTCCATCGAGCAGATCTTTTAATCAACCTCGATAAGGTATTTAAAGGAAGTGAAAAAGTTCAGACCATTGCTCTCGTAGGTGTAGGAGGAGCTGGAAAAACGACTCTTGCGCGTCAATACGCTCGTCAGCAAAAAGCCAACGTTATTTGGGAGATTCATGCAGAGACAATTAATAGTCTTATTGAGTCTTTTGAAAATCTTGCTTTGGCTCTTTCAACGACAGAAAATGATAAGAAAATATTACGAGAATTGAGGGAGATTAAAATGCTCTCTGAAAGAGAAAAAAAGATTATTGAATTTGTAAAAATACGACTCAGGGCACGTCCTAATTGGTTTATTATTTATGACAATCTAGAAAGATTTAAGGATGTTCAAAAATATTTTCCTTTAGATGGAGAAACTTGGGGGCAAGGAAAAGTTCTTATTACAACGCAAGATAGTAATATTCAAAACAATAAGCATGTAAATCGTTTTGTTTTCGTTAAAGAATTAAATGAAGTAGAAAAATTAAATTTTTTTACTAAGCTTATGAACAGTAAGAGAGCTCTCTCTTATAAATTGCAGAATAATGAAGACTTAATAGAGTTTCTCAAAATAATTCCTCCATTTCCTTTAGATATTATGATTGCAGTATGTTATTTAAACGCTACAAATAGCTCATATAGAGATTATTTAGAAAAATTGTCAAAATATAATAAAGACTTTACAAACATTCAATTAGAGCTTTTAAAGGAAGCTGGGGATTATACAAAAACTCGGTATAGTATTGTGGCCTTATCCTTACAGCGTCTTGTTAGTACACATAGAGATTTTAAAAACCTTTTACTATTTGTCAGCCTCATCCATTCTCAAAACATTCCAAAAAAACTTTTAAAAAGTTATGTAAAAGAAGATGTCATTAATAATTTTATATATAACCTGAAAAAATATTCACTTATCATAGATGGGAATTTTTTTAATGATGATGTAACTTTTAGTATTCATAGAAGTATCCAACCGATAATTTTATCTTACTTTAAACAGACTAATCCTCTGGATGATAATTCTCTTTTAATAAAAAAAGCATCTAATTCTTTAGAGAAGTATATTAATGACATAATTGCAATGGAAGACTACGCAAAAATGAAACTTTCAGTGAATCATTGTGAAGCCTTCTTAGATCATAGGAAAGTACTTAAAGAGGCTACAAGAAATTCCATCGGTTCTTCTTTGGGAAGCATTCACTTTTTTCTTGGAAATTATAATAAATCAAAAGAAATACTAGAGAAAATTTTTGAGAATGAAAATCCTAAAATTTATAATGTAAGCATGATTAATGGCTTAATTAATTTAGGAAATGTCTACAGAGAGTTAGGTAATTATGAGAAAGCTAAATATTTATTAGAGAAAAGTTTAAAAATCTATAAAGAACAATTTGTAAAGCATTATGGAATAGCTGTAAGAGCTTTAGGATCTTTAGGAAATGTTTATAGAAGTTTAGGTGACTATAAAACAGCAAAAGAATTATTTCAGGAAAGCCTTTTAATATGTCAGCAACATCTCCAAAAAAACTATGCTCATACCGCTTATGCTTTGGCAAATCTTGGTAATGTGCATAGAGAATT
>JALEGO010000675.1 GCA_022763165.1 Flavobacteriales bacterium | reverse complement strand
GATAGCGCTGATCCTTGAATCAGCGATAATTGGTTCTATTTCTGACGAAGCAACTTTTACGCTCTGAAACAAGCCTGCGGCAGATTTGGTTTGAAAGACATCTTCAATGGCTAAAGAACAACCAGTTACATTTGATGCATGTTTTAAGAGCACCGTATTTCCAGAAAAAATTGCAGGAATTGCACATCTGAAAACTTGCCAAAATGGAAAATTCCAAGGCATTATGGCAAGCACTATACCTAAGGGTTGAAAGCTTACATAGCTGGACTTCAGCTCAGTCTGAACATCCTTATTTTGAAGTAGTGTTGGAGCATTTTCGATATAATAATGACATAAGCTTATACATTTGTCAATTTCAGCTTCAGCTTCAGAAATCTTTTTGCCCATCTCATCATGAATCAGCTGAGCGAATTCTCTCTTTCGGTTTCCAAGACCTTCGGCCACTTCTAAGACATAAGAACCTCGTTGGGTAAAATCCTTCAAGCTCCATTTTCCTTGGGACGAATGTAGCGTTTCAATCTTAATTTCGATTTCCCCCTTTGTGTGTGGATCGTATGATTGAATCAACCGTCCATTTCCTGGATCTATACTTTTCAATTTTTACATTCAAAAGTACATTCAAGGGCTGACTAAACCAATAGATTAAAAGCAATAAAGCAAATTAATAAAGCCCCGATTAAAGCAATGTCTAAATATGTCAAGATCGACAAAAGATCTTTAAGTTTCCTAAATAAGCACATGATAATTGTTGTTTCCTATATGTATAACGTTAAAAGAATCCCTAACAGGGCCAAAAACACTTAACTTGGCTTTCAAACACCTAGTTACCAGAGACTTGATTTTTGAATCACATTGGAATGTTATAAAAACACAATAAGTCGCGCAAAAAGTCTGTAAACAGTTTGAATTTTAGTAAATTGAAAGATCAATTGTAGGGCAAATTGAAACAAGTACTCTTCATATTTTTAAGTTTACCCTTATTGGGAATTTCCAATTCATCATTAGAACAAACACAAAGGGTTGATTCTATAAAGAATCTTATCAAAACCGCTCAAAATGACTCGGCTCTTATCAGGTTATGGGAGTCTTGGAGCTATATCATTTATCAATCAGATCCTGAACAAGATTTTGTACTGATGAAAAAAATCGATAGCCTCTCTTCTATCAATCTAAAAGGGAATCTCAACAAAACTCAAAGGGCTTTTTTTACGAAAACCATGGCTATAAACTTCCATAATATTGGGACATACTATAGCGATCGAGGAAATTTAAATATGTCCGTCAAATACTATTATAAAAGCTTGGAGTTTAGAGAAAGAATCGGAGATCAAAAGAGTATTGCCTCGACACTGAACAGCATCGGTGTTATACATTCACAACAAGGTCATTACCTGAAGGCTATCGAATGTTTTACTAAAAGTTTAAAGATCAGCGAAGAGATAGATTACCAATTGGGTATTGCGCGGTGCTTCAACAATTTAGGAATAATCTATAGCGATCAATATGATGAGAACAAAGCGATTGAATATTATTTAAAAGCATTTACGTTGCATCAAGAAATGGACAATACATCGGGGATTATATATACTCTCAATAATATTGGGGCAAGTTACCATCGTCTTGGCAATTTCAACAAA
The DNA here is from genome assembly GCA_022763165.1 of Flavobacteriales bacterium. Classification (GTDB taxonomy): domain Bacteria; phylum Bacteroidota; class Bacteroidia; order Flavobacteriales_G; family JALEGO01; genus JALEGO01. The sequence continues at coordinate 1,354 of JALEGO010000675.1, read as the reverse complement.
GCCTTGGAACACTATGAAAAGAGTTTTAAAATTAGACAAGAACTGGGTGACAAGGTGGATATCGCAAATGCCCTAATGAACATAGGTAGCATTCACTTTGATAAAGGAAACCTAAAAAGTGCAATAGAAAAATTTGAAGAGAGTTTGAAATTGCATGAAGAAATTCAAGATAATATGGGCATTTCGGACAACCTTTCTAATATAGGAAAAGTTCTGCTTGAACAGAGGAATAACCAAAAGGCCTTGGAGTACGGAAAGAGGGCACTAAGAATTGCAAAGACGATTGGTTATCAAGAGGCCTTGCTTGAAAGTTCCAAATTACTTTGGACTGTTTATAAAAAAATGGGAAATCACCGAAATGCTCTAGCCATGCACGAGTTGCATACTCAAACAAAAGATAGTATCAATAGTTTCAATAATCAAAAAGCATTGATTCATTCTGAATATAAATATAAGTATGAGAAAGAAGCACTTGCTGATAGCATTAGGTATCATGAAGAACAAAAACGTATTCAATTAGACTTGGATAGGCAAAGAGCAGAAGCTTCGAACACAAAATTGATAGGACTTATTTGCCTTACGTTTACCATTTTGGCCGGATTAATAGTAGCACTTATTGTAAACCGCAAAAGAGTACAACAGAAAAATCAATCAAATATTGATCAGTTAAAACTAGAGCAGAGACTCCTTTTAACGCAAATGAATCCACATTTTATGTTTAATGCTTTGAATTCTATAAGTGCGTTCATATCAAAAAATGATACCAAGGAGGCAAAGTATTTTCTAGCAAAATTTGCTAAAATCATGCGACAAATACTTGAGGCATCTAGAAAACAGGAAATTACTTTGGAAGATGAAATGGCTATTTTAGAAAACTATGTTCAACTGGAATGTTTGAGGTCTGGAATGCGTTTTGATTATGCTTTTAATGTGTCTCCTCACTTGAAGGAATCACTGAAAGATTTCACAATTCCTCCCATGCTATTGCAACCCTTTATTGAAAATGCCATTAAACACGGTCTTGTTAACGCAAAAACCAGAGGATCACTACAAGTATCCTTGGAAAGGCTGGATAAAGATTACATTGGAATTGAAATTGTAGACAATGGCATAGGCATTAAAAAATCCAAAGAGCTAAAGGAAAAGTTAAACTTGAAGCATAAATCTGCTGCAATGGATATTACAGATGAACGTCTTAGAGGTTACAACCAAAGCAATCATTTACCAATTGAAATTAAGATCGAAGATTTAGGATCTGAAGGGACATCTGGCACTAAAGTCAAAGTGAAACTGCCTATTGCCGCTTAATCAACAATTCCGAACCTCTTTTTAAAAGAGTTTTGTTATTATAATT
>JALEGO010000674.1 GCA_022763165.1 Flavobacteriales bacterium | reverse complement strand
TAGTAATGGGCTCATTTTATTTGACCAAATTCTTTGAGATTAAGAGTGTAATCGTCAAAGCGGTGCAAATTACAGAACTCATCATCATAGTATTTATGGCCTTCCACTTCATTCAAAATGGTATATCAAAGCCATATAATACCTTGTTGGCCATATTAAATTATGCAAACTTAATTTTCATATTAGGCTTTATAACGTTCTTGGTCATAAGAGGAAAATCCACGGTCAAAAAATGGTTGTTGACAGGAATAATTTCACAAACAATATTAGGTGTTGTTGGAGCTTTAATACTAACCGGAATAATCAATATTTCTTGGCTTAATGCCTATGATACAACACTTTTAGGACTTTTTGTGGAACAAGGCTTTTTCCTTTTCGCTGCTTTTACACTGCTTATGAATGAAAAAAAGGAAAAGATAGAAGTCAAAAAACAAAACCAAATTCTTGAAAGGACATTAGTTCACAACCAAGAAGATCTGCATGACTTACAGAACAGATTGACCGAATTTGGAAAGCAAGCATCTTTGATGAATATAGAGAGGATTGAGACTAATGAAAGACTTAATAACTCGGCATTAATGAATGTTTTGGAAGAGGCTGATGAACAATTCCAAGCTAGTTTATTAAAGCTTACACCCAGGTTGACCGTCAATGAAATGCGAATTCTTCAATACATGAGAATAGGACTGACTAACCAGGAGATTGCAGAGGCAAATAATATTAGTTTGGACAGCCTATATGTTTTCAGAAGCCGTTTGAAGAAAAAGCTATCTCTTGAAAAAAATGAAAAACTTGAAGACTTTGTTTTGTCTATAAAAAGCTTAAAAACAACCACTTAATCCAGCTGTTAAGGTTTTATTAAGGTTGGTTTTTTGCGCACCTTGCTAGAAAAAATAATCATTGTGCTGTTACATAATGAATTTTCTATGAAGGTATTCTTTTCTCTCAGCCTTGTGCTTTGTTCTTTAAGTTTATGCGGACAAGTAGCCGTAGATAAAATTGAAAGATATATTCCGTCCACCCAACTTACTTTGGATAGTGTGTTTGAATTTGTAGTTACTTTCGACAAAGACGTGCTTCAGGTAGACACTTCAGATTTTTCATTAAGTGGAACGATCAGTGCCTTTACAGCGATTGACCAATTGGTTGGTTCAGGAGACACTTATTACGTTATCACAAGCAGTTCCGGAGCACCTACAGGAACATTAGGATTAGATATTAAAGGCGTTGATGGATCTGGTGTAAATAATATTATTGAAGACAACTCTCAACTCGACCAGCAATCTCTTGGAGATATCCAGATTACTGACTCAAAGATATTCGGACAGTCATTCATCCCTACAATCTCTGGTGATTTGGTAAAAGTAACGGTTCAAACTGGAATTGGACACGTATATAGTGGAGCAGGAACAATGGAATTGATTGCTGGAGAGGGTTATGGCGGAGCCGTTTTAAGTACAGAAAACATTAACGTTTCAAGTGCTTTGCAAGAATACACATATACTTTTACCAACCCAGCATCAATCAGTTCCGGTTCGGTCTACACACTGCGATTTAATTTCCCAAATGCGCCTGCTCAAAGCACTGCTTTTTCAGCACAAGTGGGCGCTGGATATTCTGGAGGGGTACTCTATCAATCCAGCTCTTTTCCATCTGCTGACTTGTATTTTAAAACTTATGTTATTCCAAATGGTTCTTTAGTTACCCTTTCAAATACTTTGCCCTCGGTGGATGAAACATTCACGCATGTACTGTGTGATGTTGAATCAGTATCAAATGTGTTATCGGGATCTGATTGTCAAGGGTTGAGTGGTGCTGCCACTACAGCTATCTCAGGTGGAACTCCAAATTATTCCTACTTATGGAGTAATGGAGAAACCAATGCCACTGCGTCAAATTTGGTTTACGGTTTGAATACCGTCACAATTACAGATAGTTTGGGATGCACCGCAACGGATACTGTATTTATTGAGAATAGCTGCGACATTAGAGTGTTGGGGAATAGTATAGAAATATTTTCAAATGACATCACTCCAAGCCTTTTGGATAGTACAGATTTGGAGGACACATCGTTGGAAGTCAAGTCAATGTTGGTTTCATGATTATCAATAACTCAGCGGGTCCCTTACAGATTGATTCGATAAAAGTTTCCGGAAATACTTTCTCAACTACCAATACGAGTGCTCAAATACCTGCCGGAGACACCATTATACAAATGGTTTCTTTTAATGCCCAAAATTCAGATACTGCTACAGTTCGAGTCTATAGTGCCGCTTCAGTGAACCCTTTTAGCTTTAAGATAAAAGGCTCTGTGCTACACGCAGGGTTGCACTTTGATGGAATTAATGATTTTGTTGAGATTCTGGATAATAATACTTTAGATTTCATTAATGGGTTTACCATTGAAAGCTGGGTAAAACCAGATGTATTGAAAACGTCTGCTATTATTTCGAAGTTTGGCAATGGTAGTAGCAATCGAAGCTGGGCCTTACTTCTTCTTAGTGACGGGACTGTGGAACTTTCTCTTTCGCACAATGGCGCTAGCGAGGTGTTTTTCGGGTCAAATGCAAAACTCAACGTAGGCCAGTGGAATCATGTTGCATATCGTTACGATGGCAGTACAATGAATGTGTTTATTAATGGGGTGAAGGACATCAATGATCAAACTACCTCAGGAAGTGTTTTTAATTCAACAATGCCAATCTTGATTGGAGCTCGAGATAATGGGAGTATCCAGTTGTTTTTTGAAGGCGCGATTGACGAAACACGATTGTGGAATTTTGCAAGACCTGATAACGAAATTGTCTCAAGTGCAAACTGTGAATTACTAGGAGTGGAGTCTGGCTTAGTGGCATATTATAGCTATAATGAAGGCAGCCCCAATGGAAATAACTCTGGTTTGGCGCATTTGAAGGATCGTTCAAACAACTCCAATAATGGTGATTTTGTAAACCTTTCTCTTACGAACTCTCCCATCTCTAATTTTGTAGAGGGAGCAATAACAGAGGTTTCAGGAAAGTGTACTGATACCCTGACAATTGCTATAGGTATTGATAGCCAAGCTACTTGCTTTGGGGGCTTAGGGGGAGCAACTGTTACCGCAAGTGATGGATTTCCATCTTACTCATATTTATGGAGTAATGGGATTACTTCACAAAGTATAATAGCTATGTCAGGGACATACTCGGTGACAGTTACCGATGGTTCTGGAGATACTGAATCAGCATCTATTGTGATTTCGCAACCTTCAGAAATACGCACCAACTTAACGGATACTGTCTGCGATCAATATTTTTGGCAATCTACAGGACTAACGTACACATCTACAGGAATTTATTACGACACGCTTGTCAGCTACGCTGGATGTGATTCTATCTTGCAACTTGATTTGACCATCAATCAATCATTCGTATCTGTAGACACGGTTGTAGCGTGTGATATTTATACTTGGCAACAAAATGGTAGCACGTACAATTCAAGCGGCATGTACTATGACTCTCTTACCACTACTTCAGGATGCGACTCTATTCTTGCATTGATGCTAACAATTAATGATTCGCACCTTCATATTGATACGGTCGTCACCTGCGATGATTTTTATTTATGGTCGCAGAATGCGCTCATATATTATGTAAGTGGGATGTATTATGATTCCTTAAAAACCATTGACGGCTGCGATTCTGTAATAGCACTGTCCTTGACTATTGATAACCACTTTCATATGGATACAGTTGTTGCCTGTGATGATTATACCTGGCAACAAAATGGTAATACTTACGCATCAAGCGGTGTGTATTATGATTCATTGTTATCTGTGAATGGCTGCGACTCAGTGATAGCTCTTTCGCTAACGATCAATAAGTATTTGGATGTTGATACAATCGAGGCCTGTAGAAACTTTACCTGGCAACAAAACAACAGCGCTTATAATGCTTCAGGGATTTATTACGATTCCTTGAGTACAATCAATGGCTGTGATTCCGTTTTTAAGTTGGTATTGAATATTGACACAATAGATACCATCTTGAATGTTAGTGGTTTAACGCTATCTACAAACCAAACAGGCTCCTACCAATGGTTGGATTGCAATGGCTTTACTGTAATAAATGGTGAAACATCTTCATCTTTCGCAGTGCCGGCTAATGGAAGTTATGCTTTAGAAATAATGAATGGGGCCTGTGTGGATACTACAACATGTGTTAATGTGATTTCGGTTGGAGCGGTAGATATCAATAGCAATAGTGGCCTTCAAGTATATCCGAATCCAACAAGTGGAAAGATCAATATAGCTTTTCAAAAAGGTAGACAACTTACACTATTAGATCAGATGGGAAGAGAGGTAATGAGAGTTCAGATGACGAGTGATTATATGACAATTGATTTGGAACACCTCTCAACAGGCCTATACTTCTTGACATCCCGCAGCGATAGAATCAAAATCATGTTGGAATGATCGCAAAAGCTATTTCTTAGTGATTAAATCATCGATTTGTTCTGAATTAAAATTCATTTTCTTATAGCCATCATCATAAGTGCCGAAAACAATGTCCCAAATACGGGTCGTATTGCCATAATTTTTGTTCCACTTGAAATAGTGATGATAGAGATGGTACTTTTGAATCATTGACATATACCCTTTTTTATAGGTTTTATAGTGGATATAGTAGTGAATGTTTTCATAAAAATAGTAGTATAGAAGCATCCCCAGACCAAAAGCGCCCGTTAACTGTAAGTCGCTAACGATGAAAAACATTGTTGTTGTAAATAATATGGCCATAGGATAAACCAAGAGAAGACCAGCGTTTAAAACCCGATAGTCCTTAAGATGATGATGATGGTATAAGTGAAAGCTTTCTAAGAACCACCTTAGCGCTTTATTCTTAAAGTTGGTATGATAAAGATAACGATGAGTAAAGTATTCAAATAAGCTCCATGTCAAAACCCCAATGAAGATGAATATCAGCATCAAAAGTGAGCTGATATTTTGGTAAAACATCAGTGACAAATAAATTGCCAAAAGAGGCATAATTTTATAGAGAACCTCCCTAGGGTTCTTTGAAGTGAACCATTTTAACAACCCTGGGTTGGTTGTTACCATATTATGCATTTTAGACTTACTCATTGAGTAAAGTTGGGTTTTGAATAAAGTCATTCAATTTGGCAAAGAAGTGCCCAAAATCTTTCCCTTCCATAATTCTATGATCGAACGTAAAACCCAGGCACATTACTTTTTTGATCTTCACACTGTTCTCGTAAACAACGGGCTTTTCAATGATTTTCCCCGCTGAAATGACCATTGGGACGTGTGTATATGGAGCAATTGGACATAATGCATTTGTTATGCCAACGCTGCCCACAGCCGTCAGCATTACACTTCCAAAAGCGTTTTGTTTTCCTTTAAAAACCTTCCAGTTTTGATTGAGTTGATAAGCAATATAACCATAGACTTTCATAAGAATACTAACTAGTCTAGGATGAAGGGTTTCAGCCATCTGTTTTGAAGCAGCAAGATGATCCCCACCTTTTTTGGATGCATTGACTTTCTCCAAAAATTCCTGATTAATCGCGCCTGCTTTTTTTCGATGACCATTTTGAATAATGATCCCACTTAAATCATCCCGGTCTCTATTTTTATCAACTGTGTGAAAGAATACGCTGATATCTTTTCTTTGATAAATTCTGCCTCTTCGAACTGTGGCATTGATCTTACTTTCTACTTCAAGCGTTTTCGAAAGCGCTAAGATGAGCATACTGTATTTGTTAAACGCTTTATCATCACAGAACTTCAAGAAATCGTCCATCACTACCTCCTCCCAACAATAAACTGATGAGTCTCCTCGAGGCTTCCATGAACCTAGAGAAATTTTCCGCCAAGCACTCATTTTTTGCGGGGGGTGGTAGTTGATGTTTTTCATTACGTGTTATACGAAGCTATGAATAATTTATGCCATGGCCCTTCAAGAAACGATTGATCGTAACCAATTAAATTGTAATGATGAAAAAAGTACTGTTACTTTTATCTATTTGTCTGCTGCTTCTGGGCTGCAATAAAACTGAAATAAGGCAGGGTTGCACTGATCCTGGTGCTTTGAACTACAACATCAACGCGAACAACGACAATGGTAGCTGTAAGTATCCCACTAGTTTATTTGTTGATTTCAGAAGTCATTACTTTGCAAATAAACAAATTAAGGTTATTGGCGAACACACTAATCGTGTTGCAATAACTGATCAGAATGGTGATACATATCTTGCTAACCTTTACCCAGAGGAGGTTACTATTTGTGCAAATCACGTAATTGAAATTGACATCTTCCCAGATGATACTATTCCAGGTCCTTATGATTATCAATATATGACCATCAAAAGGATTGTTAACCTAAACTCAAATAGTTCAGATACGATCATTATCAATTAGACCGGAGTCGCTCAGGAGTCAACACCTGTAAATACAAAAGCTGATTCAATTGCACCTGAGCATATTGTTCTGCAGATTTTAGACGTTTTGCTTGGGCTTCAAACATTTTATCCTCCCTGCTATTCAACTTAAAAAGTGAAGATTCCCCCAAATTAAACCTTTGTTCCTCCAGGTCTCTAATTCTCACAAGATTTGATGCATTTGCAGACATTACTTCGTATTGCTCTTGTTGTAAGTTTGTGGTGGCTATAACTGTCAACCACTTGTTCATAACCTCTCTTGCTTTCAGTTGTCTCTTAAGTTCCATATTTTCCATTTTCAACGAGAGGGCTCTTACTTTACCATGTGCTTTTCTAATATTCAGTGGGATTTCCACATTAAACCCGACTAAATAATTTGATGTACTGAAACTGTTTATCGTTTCAAAGTCTGTCACAGGCCCAGACAAAGACATAAGACTTATGTCGAGCGCTGGTTTCATCATTTCTCTCCACAAAGCACGTTCTGTTTGCAAAGACTTTATGTTGAACTGGTAGGACGTAATAAAGTTGTGGTTATTTAAGTCAAAATCTCTTGAAGTAAGTCTATTAAGATACTCTATAACGTTGTCTATGCCCTCTGGTGAAAGGGTTTCAATCTTGTCATTGAGAAGATCATTCCAAATGTGGTTGGCGGCCTGATATTTGGCTTTTAGTGCTTTGGTTTCAGCTTCCAATAAACTTCGTTCAGCTGCTTGAAGCTGCGAAAAAGCATCTAAAGTGTCAAGTGGAGAACTAAAACCTCCTCGGTACTGTTTTACAACATTTTCATATCGCTGCTCACGAATTAAAATCAAGTCATGTGCAACTTCGATATTTTGATTTGCCACAGACCATAGAACATAATCATAGATGGCCGAATAGAATATTTGATTGTAGGAGGAGTCGTTCAGGACAACTTGCCAATCTCTTTTTATCTTATAGGCGCGAAGTGCTTGTCGGTTTTCATCGGTGAACATCCCTCTTATTAGCGGAACTTCGACCCCTACACCAAGCAGACCATTTTCTGGCACAGGGC
>JALEGO010000673.1 GCA_022763165.1 Flavobacteriales bacterium | reverse complement strand
TTGGGTGATCCATTTACAAACAGCACATATGTGCCTGTAGCATACTCGGTGACGAAGAGTTGATGGTTAAATTCGATATTTGTAGAATTCGATTTGAAATTGTAGTGCGTTTTCCCTAGTAAGTCTACCAATCTTATGGTGACGTTTTCTCGATTGACATTATCAAACTGGATATTCAATACATCTTCAGTTGGATTAGGATAGATTAACAAGTTTTCTACACCTCTATCTAAATCAGCAATTGAAGTAGAAGATGAGGTAGAATCTATCGTTATACTATCACATTTTAAATCATCTGAGCATGCAGGATTGTCTGCCGTAAGGCAAACCTGATACGTACCAGGAGCGGAATATGTATAAGACGGAGATGCTGATGATGAGAAACTTCCATCACCAAAGCCCCATGTCCAAGAAGTCGATCCAGAACTTGCGTTTTGGAAGTTCACTGTCAAACCACTTGCGAAGTAATTAAATGCCGCTACAGGTTGATCGTAAACATTGATTACCGCATTTTGATAGATGGTATCAGACCCACTGGAATTCGATGAAATTAATGTTACATCATAGGTCCCTGCAGCCGAGTAGGTTACAGTTGGGTTTTGGTTCGTTGAAGTCGCTGGTGTACCGCCTTGGAAAGTCCAAGACCAGGTTACCGGACTATTGGTAGATTGATCAAAGAACTGAATGGCGCTGCCGGCACAAACATTGCTTGTTGAGACAGAATAATTTGCCTGTGGAGCTTGACCGCCAGTAGGACTCGTAACGGTAACGTTTATACATTTGGAGTCACTTGGGCAACCCGCATTATCTGAGACCAAACAAACTTGGTACGTTCCTGCACTTGCATAAGTATGCTGCGGATTTTGACTGGAGGAAGTATTGCCATCTCCAAAGTTCCAGTTCCAGCTGGTAGCGCCAGTAGATAAATCACTGAACGATACAATTAACCCTGAAGCTGTGTGATTGAAATTGGCAACTGGGACCGCATACACTGTTATGACACCTGTTTGAGTCAGAGTATCAGAACCATTTGCATTTGCTGCTACTAAAGTAACATCATAAGTTCCCGGAGTATAATATGTAATGTTAGGATTTTGTGATGTTGAAGACGCAGGCGTACCTCCTTGGAACGACCATTGCCAACTCGTTGGATTGTTGGCCGATTGATCAAAGAAGTTAATCACATCTCCTTGGCAAACTGCATTTGAAGAAAGTGACATTTGTGCTGTTGGAGCAGGTCCCTGAGAAGTTGTCGTGACAACTACACTTTGACATACGGTGTCAGCAGGGCAATTCTGATTTCCTGCGATCAAACAAACATTATATGTGCCCGCAGCGCTATACGTATGAGATGGGTTGCTGTTGTTACTGGAGTTTCCATCACCAAAGTCCCAACTCAAGTTAGTAGCCCCATTCGATTGATCCGTAAAGTTCACCTGTAAGCTTCCAACATTATTATAGTTAAATCCAGAACTTGGCGATTGGTGAACAGTGATGTAACCGTTTTTAGTCTCTACGTCACTTCCGGCACTATTGGATGCAGTGAGTTGTACCATATATGTGCCTGGTTGAGCGTATGTAATAATAGGATTAGCTTGAGTTGATGTGCCAGGTGTGCCTCCTGTGAATACCCAGCTGTAAGAAGTTGCATTTGACGCAGAGTTTGTAAAGGAAACTTGTTCACCACTACATACTGTTGTCTGATTGGCGTAGAAATCAGAAGAGGGCAATTGTGAACCACCACTTGTAGCACAGCCACCTGAAATCTCTAAATTATCGAGATAGAGATTGTTACCGGAACCACTGTATGTCTCAAACATTATCTTTACGTTAGGTTGCCCATCGAATGCCGACAAGTCAATTGACAAACATGAAGCACCTACACCTCCTGCATAACACCAATCAGAAGGTGATGAAGGATTGAATTGTACATTGTTGGTAATTGCTCCTGTACCGAAGTTTCCACTGCCATTTTCAGCCTCAGCAAAAACAACATTTGGATAAGTCGCTCCACCGTCCGTGGAAACTTTTATGATCAAGGAATCTGCAACAGTTTGATCTCTTCTTCTATGAGCATACTCTAACATTAATTCAAGAGCTGAATTATTGCTGAAATCAAATGATTGACTGATAAGCTGATCTCTTTCTCCTGTTGAATAGTAAAACATATCCATCTCTGCAGCCTGCGATCCAGAACTTGCACCAGAAACAGAATTGATAGACCATCCATTATTGTTGTCTGGATTATTAGTTGTCCAGCCGTTTGTAGCAAAACTTCCACTTTCAAAATCCTCTGTAAAGATGGTTTGAGATCCAGACACGGTAATAGTTATTTGTTTCATGTCATTTGCTGCATTCCCATCTCCGCTAAGAGAAGTGAAAACTTTCAAAGTATAAACACCTGGTCCAGGTAAAGTCAACTGTTGAGAAAAAGTATAACTGTTTGTACTTCCTTGAACTAAACTTTGATTTAACGTTTCGCTAACTGATTGTATAACTGTTCCATTTGTGTCAAGTTCAAAATTTACTGGGATTCCTGATTGCGTATTAATACCAAAATTTCTGAAAGTAGCAGTTACGGTTACAGGAAGAGGGCTGCAAGAAGTGTAACTTGTATTAGGAGCTGTAATCAATTGAGTGCCGACATCTATTGGTAATGGATTTGATAAACCTTGTGCACAAATTAGAGCTTGCTCAGCGTTGATTCTACCTGACCCTAGCTGACCAGCATATGATGGGTTTACCGGATCAATGTCATCAGCTGTGTTAAGTAAGCAATTCTCGACATCTGTTTTGGATAATGTAGGATCCACTGAGTATATTAAACCTACGAGTCCTGCCACCATTGGAGATGCCATTGAAGTTCCTGATTTATTTGAGTAGCCATTGTTTGGTACAGTAGCGTAAATTGAGCTTCCTGGAGCACTGATATCAACTGTACTTCCGTAATTGGAAAAACTACTTTTAATATCGCCAGTTGTTGTGCTGGCAACAGAAATTACATTGGTAAATGCCGCAGGATAGAAAGGTGAGCTGACGTTATTATTACCAGCTGCTGCAACGATAATTGAACCTTGATTGTAGGCCGTTGTGATTACGTTTTGTCCTGTAGAACTTGAGGATGAGCCACCCCAAGAACAGTTAATTACATGAGCTCCATTATTAGCAGCATATGTTATCCCCTCATAACCATCTGTAACGAAACCAGCAGAATAAGTAGCTTTAACCGGTAGAATTGTGACACCTGCTCCAATTGAGGCTACGCCCTTATTGTTATCGGTTGCAGCTCCAGAAATTCCGGCAACATGCGTACCATGAGTCATTTGAGAGTTGTCGGGTCTTGGATCATTGTCGTTGTTTGCTACATCATAACCATTCACATCATCCACTCTTCCATTTCCATCATCATCGATTCCATTATTTGGAATCTCAGCAGTGTTTGTCCAAATAACCGGATTCAAGTCTTCATGATCAATATCTACAGCGTCATCTACAATGGCTACAAGAACGGTAGGATCACCCAAGGTAATATCCCAAGCATCTTGAGCATCTATTTGATAAAGTCCCCATTGATTTGGACTTCCAGATTGATTTCCTAAATCGTTAGGAGTGTAAGTTGTTCTGAATAAAGGAACAGGTTCAGCATAATCCACTTCCTGCAATCGGTTTAACTCTTGAATAAGACTTGCAGATTTATTCATGTCAGTCAATACAATTCTATATGTCTTCATTAAGAGTTCTGATGGAGAGCCTTTAAAGCTGTTGTAAGCTCTTTCAATTTGATATTTGGAAAGAACGTTTTCGACTTCAGGTAACCCATCTATATGGTATTTCCCAGATTCATCCTGATAAACATCGGTGAAATCATTGAACTTGACGTAGATGTTACCATCAACCGTGTTTGGATCTAAAGTTTGAGAATATAGTACGGAGGTTAAAAAATAGATAAGGCCAAAAAGTACAAAAGAAAGTGTAATTTTTTTAGTCATGCAATAAATTTTTAAGAACAGGATGTGAAAATATAAAATTTTCTGTTTTCCTCAAAAAATAATTAAATACAGAATTATATTCTATTAATAATTCAATGAAAAGAAAATAATTTTAAAAAAGAGCGAAATTGATTGAGTCAAATTTCGCTCTTTAAGTCTTTTGTGATTATCCTAGTTCACCACTATTCGATGAGGCGCTCCATTAATTAAGATAATATAAGCTCCAGATGAAAGATTAGTGACATTAATTGATTTTCTAAAGTCAGTTACCTTATCGTTATTGACATAATTAAAATGTGATTTACCCAAATAATCGATAAGTCTAATTTCAAGATAATCACCATGTACTTCGTCCAGTTCTATGAACAACTCATCTCTTGCTGGGTTCGGATAAATTCTCAACCCAGTAATTCCAGGCAAATTCTCACTTATGCTGGTGGATGAAGAAGTAGAATCAACAGTGATGCTGTCGCATTTTAGGTCATCCGAACAAGCAGGATTGTCAGCAGTCAAGCAAACTTGATATGTGCCAGGTGTTGCATAAGTATAAGTAGGAGAAGATGCATTTGAGAAACTGCCATCACCAAATCCCCAAGTCCAGCTCGTTGCAGCACTGGATGCATCTTGGAAAGCTACTGTTAAACCTTGAGCAATAAAGTTAAATGCAGCAACAGGAGATGCATAAACATTAATAGCTGCTTGACTTACAACCGAATCCAGACCAGACCCGTTAGATGCAACCAGTGTTACGTTATATGTGCCAGCTGCACTGTAGGAGACTGTTGGATTCTGTAGATTGCTTGTAGCAGGAGAACCTCCTTGGAATGTCCATGACCAAGCTTGAGGATTATTCGTTGATTGGTCGAAAAATTGAACTGAATTACCCTCACAAACATTATTGTTGCTTACAGAATATGCGGCTGATGGAGCTTGTCCGCCTCCGCCTCCGCTGACTGTAATGGAGTCACATTGAGTTGCATTACCACAGCCAGCATTGTGAACAGTTAAACAGACAGTATAAGTTCCAGCACTTGAATAAGTATGCGTAGGGCTTTGCAATGATGAGGTTGATCCATCTCCAAAATTCCAAGACCAAGAACTAGCTCCCACTGATAGATCAGTGAAATTGACCAATAGACTATTAATGCTAGATGCAAAGGATGGATTAGGCTGTTGATGAACAGTTATCCAACCTGCATTTTCAATCGTATCAACTCCATTAGCATTTGCAACAATCAGAGAAACATCGTAAGTACCTGGGAAGTTATAGGAAACCACCGGGTTTTGTTGATTAGATGTTGCAGGTGTGCCGCCCTGGAATGTCCATTGCCAACTTGTTGGATTATTGGCCGACTGATCATAGAAATTGATTTGATTTCCTTGGCAAACAGAATTTGCCGATAAGGCCATATTTGCTGTTGGAGGTAGGCCTCCTCCTGTTCCAGAGGAATCTTGGACCGTTACATTCATACACGTTGTACTATTAGGACAACCGTTAGTATTGCTTGCAGTCAAACAAACATTGTAGGTCCCTGATGCAGCATATGTGTGAGTCGGATTCTGAACCGCAGAAGAGTTGCCATCACCAAATGCCCAGCTCCAGGATGTGGTGTTAGCTGAACCATCAAAGAAACTCGCAATAAGATTATTTGAATTTGCAACGAAAGAGGCGTTTGGTGCTGCATTGACTGTAATAAATCCTTGTTTGAGCTCAATGTCAGTTCCTGCACTGTTTGTTGCTTGTAATGTTACCGCATAAGTTCCAGGTGTATTATATGTCACAGTTGGATTTTGTGAAGTCGAAGACCCAGGAGTTCCGCCATTAAAGGCCCAGTTCCAACTCGTTGCATTAGAAGATAAATCTGTGAAATTTACTGTTTGACCTGGGCATATAGTCGTGTTGTTGGCTGTAAAATCGGCTGCCGGAGGAAGACCTCCACCTCCACTGGTGTTACAACTCCATTCAAATTCAAATCCAGTATCTACAATTAGTTGATCTGAATGAAAATATATCGTAATCGAGCCGCCAGTTGATGAATATGTTCCTGAAGGAATATTGTCACCGCACCACTTGTCTATAACTGGTGAATTTGTATTGGGTCCATCAAATACCTGAATGAAATCCCATCCACAGGGTACAGTGGTCCCTGAATCTCCTTCCATTCCAAAGGAATTGAACCAAAAGTCAATACTTGTAGCATTGGCTGGTGCTATAGTAACATAACTATCTGAATTTTGAGAGTAATCCCCACTTGGCCCTCCATCATCGTAGAGAATGCCATTACAAGTTGTTAAATCGGGTAATGTCGTATTCGTTGGCAGAATAATGGCGCAGGCCAAAGTTGAATCTACAACGATGTATCCAGTCTTTGTGATCACATCACTTCCATTAGCATTATTTGCAATTAATGTCACATTATAGGTGCCATGGTTATTGTAGATTACAGTTGGATTTTGAAGGTTTGATGTTGAAGGTGAGCCACCAGGGAACGACCATTGATAGGTGGAGCCGTTTACTGAGCCATTAGTAAAATGGACGGTAGCGCCCTCACATACCAAAGTATCATCTGCGCTGAAATTTGCTATTGGTGGGGGTACAACACCTGTAGAGCAAGCCCAATCTATCTCAAATCCCGCCCCTTCTACATAAGTATCTGAGTACAGTTTTAATGTTATTGGTCCACCAGTTGAAGAGATCGTTGTTGGCGGAGTATTTGAATTACAGTATTTGTCAATTACCGGTGATGAAGTTGATGGTCCATCATAAATTTCTAGATAATCATAATCACATGGGTGACTCCCGCTTCCGCTTCCAGGCTCTATGTCAAAGACATTAAAAGTCAATTCAACGCTGGTCGCACCAGGAGGATTTATTGTGACAGTAGTGGTTTGATTATTGCTATAATCTCCTGCAAGACCTCCATCATCAATTAGAGTTCCATTGCACGCGGTTTGTGTTGGAGCAGTTCCTCCATTGGGCAGTGTAACAGGACAGGCAATGGTGGTATCGATATCTATGTATTGGGTTTTGATCATGGTGTCATTCCCACAAGTTCCGCCTCCTAAGGCGATTAGAGTGACAGTGTATTGACCTACAGCGTTGTACGTATGAGTTGGATTTTGTTGTGTAGAAGTATTTCCATCACCGAAGTCCCAGGAGTAGCTATTCGCATTGCTGCCTAGGTTAGTAAAGTTGACAGTGAAAGGTACCACACATCCATCAGTTTCATCCGCTGAAAAATCAGCAACAGCGCCACCTGTATAAGCATTACCGACCCCGACAGCATACCATGCATTTGTAGTTGCGGCTACTTCAGGAGAACATGGTCCATATAAATCTTGTGCAGATTGTATAGCATAAAACCGAGCGTCTGAATATTGAGAGTTAGGACCTAGATATACTGTCAAATTCCTAAAAGCAATTTTTGAGGCATCTGTCAAGCCAATACCATTCACAGTATAATTATCACCATTATCATTAGTACCCGAGCCACCAGTAACTAATAAGTAGTACCAAAAATTTTGCACTCCACTATTAGTATGCACTCCACCATTATCAGAGGAACTGGTATGCCAATAAGTACCTTGATAAGTATCTGGGTCACTTTCAGCATTAGGATTTTGCATGTTGCGAATGACGTAGCCAATCTCGTCTCCTAAGACCCAATCAGCATTATTTGGACGAGCCCAAAAGTCAACAGAAGCTCCAAAAATGTCACTAAAGGATTCGTTGAGTGCTCCTGATTCGTAACTGTAGACCAAATCTGCGGTAAAATTTGTAAGTCCGTGAGTAATCTCGTGTGCTGCAATTACCATGGAAGTAAGTGGTGTTGTTCCTGCAGGGTTTCCTCCGTCTCCGTAGGTCATTCTTGAACCATCCCAAAATGCGTTAAAGTAATTCGTACTGTAATGCACATAACTCTTAAGGGTAAAACCGTTATCATCAATACTGTTTCGTCCATGTTCTTGGAAAAAATAATCATAGATCATTTCAGAGCCCCAATGAGCATCTAAAGCGTATTGATCTAGAGCTGGGTTGAAAGGGGTGGTCCAGTTGTTGTCTGAGTCTACAAAATCTACTGCACTACTATGACTTGTGCTATTATTAAGATCGTATGTTTCAACACCGTTCCCTCTACCTGATTCCCGCAGTCTATATCCGCCACTGAAAGAATCTGCTACAATATTCTGTTGACCACTATACCCCGTAGTAGCTGTTCCAGGGGTGTCTCCAGTATGAATTTTGTCATTGACATGGATAATTTCTCCTGTTTTGGCATCGACATATACTTCCTGTCGACTTAATGGTTCGTGAGCATAGATATCAAATTTATAAACTAGTTTGAGATTCAAACCATCAGAAAAGACGATGTTTTCATCAATCAAGAGCATTTCTGCATTTGGTTTGAAAGTTGCGTGTGGGTCGTTCTGTTCCCATTTCAAAAAGTCTTCTTCTTTTTGTAACTCCCACTTGTATGATTTTGCACCAACAAAATCTTTGGCCAGTTGTAATGCTTGAGCTTCAGTTATGGATGGGCTTGTTTCAGTAGTAACTTGATCAACAAATTCACCATTTAAAGATATAATGAGTCCGTTTTTGGTATGTGCATTTAATACGGCATGTTCCAAAATTATTCCCTTATAAACTTGTTGATATTTATAATGTGTAAAGCCTAGCTGGTCTTCTGAGGTGCCCAGCAACTCCAAAGAGTAAGCATCTTTTTCAGTTTTATAAAGCTTGTTGAGCCATTGCTCCAATTGTTTGATATGAATTTCTTTCCCAGTACTAAACTTGATGTAATTAGGTATAGCTGTATAGCCCTTTATTCTGACAATTTCGCTGCCCTTAAAAACTTCGTTCGCAGCGCGACCTCTTAAGATTTCCTCATTATTTTCAGAAAAGGTAATTAAAGGACATAGCAATGCTATGAATAACAGCAAGGAGAGATTTTTCATACTTAGTGAGTTTATTTTATCTTCTATTGAAAAGAAAGATGATTTTGATAAAACTATTAAAAAATGTTAAAAACAACAAGATAATTCCAATAATTAGATCTTTACAGAATTATATTCTACCAATGATCAATTTCATAAAAGAGTACATTGTAATCTTCAATATAGCAGCTCTTCGATTTCGATTTTTTCCTTTCCTATATATGAATTATTTGGAAGCGTAATTGTTGAGTTTCGACCAACAAGCGCTGGTTTTGAAACATCTTTTTTTCTTAACTCCTTGACAATGATTGAGGCGGGGCCAAATTCAGGCTTTTTTTGATAAGCTGCAAACCCATATTTACAATTGGATATATTGGCAGAGTGGATGGTTGTCTCAGAATAATCTTTAGAGGCCACACCTACATTAGCACTTTCAATTTTCAGGTTTGAAATAGATGCTGTGCTATTCTCTCCGATACTTACGGCTTTGTCCGCAATAATTTCAAAACTGACGTTATCTGCTTCTATCTGACTTCCTGAGAAGTCAATACCGTCATTTCCAATTTGCTTAAATGAAGAATTAAGGATTGAGCCTAAACAAAAATCCGCATCAAAAGCATCAGAAGAAACATTTTGAAAGGTACATGATTTTATATCAAAAGAAGATCTTATAATATTTAGCGCATCTTCAGATTTAGTGTTGCTGAAGGTCACATTTCTTAATTTAACATGACACTCATAAAAAGTACAAGCTCCTGTCAGGGTCCATCCATTGTAATCAAGTGCGGATAAGTTGTCGAATGCGGCATTTTGTATGTAAGAGGTATCGTTTTGATTACCAAATACAGTAAGGCCATAATTAAAACCATTTGAATTGAAATGAACTTTGTTTTGTTCAGTCCCATTAATGATCACAGGACCTTCAGAAACAATTCCTGCTTGTGAAAGTGTAATGGTGGTGCCATCGGAAACAACCAGGGTTTGATTTTTACCAATATAATAGATCTTGTCTTTTAATTCATGAGACCCTTTCCTTACAAAGAAAGTATCGTTTATTAGCTTTGCTATGTCGGTTGGAAGTGAATTGTCTTGAATCTCGTTAGGCATTGAAGCTGCTTTTGGAGCTTCCCAATTACTTATTAGTTTTTTGAATTCCTCTTTGGAATTTTGCTTTTGGAAATAAATGTAGTTCTCCTTGGTGCTCACTTCAAGTTCTGTGAAGTCTTTATGAAGACCAGGTTCCAGGATAAAATTCAGTTTTTCTCCGATTTCCTTTTTGCCTCCGAGTCCAGTAATAACAAGATTGTCACAATGGAAGTTTTTCAGAAAGATTCTAGGG
>JALEGO010000672.1 GCA_022763165.1 Flavobacteriales bacterium | reverse complement strand
TGCTTTGGCAAAGGCTTCCCAGCCTTCCTTTCCTGCATAGGGAACTATCAATAAAGCTGCAACAGGGTCTGCCCACCACCAGCCCAGCCATTTTACGAGCAATAGCCCTACAAGCACGACCACGGTTTGATAGAGGCAGATAAAGGTGTCCTTGGCATCTGCAAGCAATGCGGGACTGTCGAGCTTATGTCCATATTTTCGTTTGTAATAAATCAAAATAGGGTTCACTATGAGCGATACTGCCAGAATTACTATCCCCACCGTTGACCACGAAGCCGTTTCTTTACTAATCAGTTTTGAAATGGAATCATAGGAAATGAACAGGCAGATAAGCGCAAAGGATATGGCGATGACATTGAGCGTTATCATTTTACGTTTTTCTACGCGCTTGTCGTCAATTCCCTTGATTTCACCGTGCAATCGCCAACCCAATGTTCCAGCACTAATGACCTCAATGGTGCTGTCAAGTCCCCAACCAATCAATGCCGAACTGTTTGCTGTGAATCCTGCTATGAGTGAAACCACCACTTCAATGATGTCATAGATGACGTTCCAGATTTGAAGTGTCCTTGCTTTTTTTAAGTCTTGTTTTCTTTTTGCTACCATATTCTTAATGACCGTGTTCCAATTCGCCCTTGACCATTTCCGAAGAGAGGTTATAAGCTCCTTTGATGACCACTTCGGCATCCGTTGAAACGTCGGCGGGAAGGTTTATTTCTACAAAGCCTAAATCCTGAATACCAATGCTTACAGGTATTCTTTTAAACTTGATTTTATTTTCTTCTGGTGCTTCGTCTTCATCCACGATAAAAACGTAGGACTGTTCTCCTTCCTTGATGATTGCTTCTTCAGGAACTGCAAAGCCTGACTTTTTACCCTGTATAATTCGCCCTTCTACATACATACCTGGTAAGAGGTCGCCATTTTTATTGTCTATATCTGCGTGTACGTGCAGGGCTTTGGGGTCTTCCTCAAAAGTTTTTCCAATGGAATGTACTTCAGCACCTAACAGCTCATCTGGTCTTGACGCTACCGTAAATTGTATTTTTTGACCCTCCTTTACTTTAGGAATATCTTTTTCGTACACCTTAAGGTCCAAATGAATTTTAGAATTATCACTTACCGTAAACATCTTGGATTGTGGTGCCACGTAATCGCCCAAGCTTACCATTACTTCATCGACATAGCCCGAAATTGGTGTAGTAATTGGTACGGCTGAAAATATTTCACCTTGTTCAACCTTGGTTGTATTGATTCCCAACAGGCGTAGTTTTGACCTTAATCCATTTACACTCGATGTTGTAGAACGAAATTTGGATTGTGCCATTTGAAATTCTTTTCCAGAGGAAACACCTTTATCATAAAGGGTCTGTTTTCGCTCAAAATCTTGCTTGAGAAACACAAGTTCATCGTTCTTTTCCTGATATTCCTGTTGCATAGAAATGATATCTGGATGTTCCAAATAGGCCAGAACCTCACCCTTTCGTACTTTATCACCTTCTATTACTTTGATGGAACGTACATTACCGCCTACAAAAGGACTAATATTGGCCATATCTTGAGGAAATAGCTCCAGGTTACCTGTTACTTTAATATTGTTACCAAGGTTTCTTTTTTCCAAGGTCTTGGTCTCCAAGCCAATGGTCTCTATTTGTTGTGTGGTAAGTTCTACCACGCCTTCTTCTCCTTCTTCCTCGTGGCCACCTTCTTCTTCGTCGTGACCCTCTTCGCCGTGCGTATCTTCTCCAGTAGCTTCGGTTTTTGAAACGTCTTCAGCTTCATTATGACCCAATTCAGAATCGGGTTTGCCGTTACAGCCTACCAATAAGAAGGTTAATAGTACTGTTATAATTATTGCTATATTTTTCATTATATTCTCCTTTTTTTAGGTTTATAAATTGCCCAATTGATACTGTAACTCAATGGCTTGTTGATTATACTGGTTAATAAATTGTAAGTGGTTCTGTTTTATGCGAATGGCACTGTTTAAAATCGTGATATAGTTTACATAGTCTATCTCGCCTTCTTTGGAAGCAAGTTCTGCAGTTGTAATCTGCTCTTCGGCCAAAACCAGTGCACCTTCTTGGTAATAATTAAGCGTTTTTTGGGTTTTTTCTAATGATTTTAACAATTGTGATACCCTGCTTTCGGTTATTGCCTTTTGTTCCAAATATTGGTTCTCGGCCACCAAAGCATCTGCTTTAGCAGCCTTGACCCTTGCTTTTTGAGGGAAGAACCATAACGGGATACTTATACCTGCTTGATAGGTGTTGAACCCTGAAACATCGTCAACAATTTGTCTTCCATAGGTCAAATTGAACTTTGGCAGAAACTGGGATTTTTCGACCCCAACGTTGGCTTTGCTCACCTCGGCATTTTGCATAGAATATTGCAACAATGGATTATTGTCTATGGATGTTGAATCTATAACGCTCATATAATTCAACGGTTCGTAAGTACCTCCAACGGTTTCAATTTCTTGGTCAATCCCCAAATACTGTTTAAGCGCCCTTTTGGCAATCTCGATATCGTCATAGGCCTGCTGTCTCAAGACCTGTATCTGTTGATATTCAGAAGAAGCCGCGATAAATTCCAGCTTCCCGGTTTCACCTGTATCAAAACGCAGTTCTGCAGCTGTCTTGAAGTTGTTATATACACTATCCAATTGTTCTGCGAAGCGCAACTGGGCTTTGTTATAATTTATCTGGTCATAGGCTTGCATCACATTACGCACTAATTGTTGCTCGCTCAGGGCATAAAACTTCTCACCCAATTGAACACGTTGCTTATAGAACTTGGATTTTGAGAAACCAGATAACAAATCGATATTTCCCTGCTGCACCCCAATGGTAGTCTGCACACCGGGCAGGTCATTACCGAATTCTTCCTTGCCCGTAAAAATTTGCGTGCTACCAAGGTCGAAACTTGTTCCTTTCATCGCCCGTTCACGGTCTATAAAAGACTGACTTTCCTTAAGGGAAGGATAATTTTCTTTTGCCAAAGAAATAGCTTCCTCCAAAGTAACAGTCTGTGCTATTCCGCTATCTTGCGCATTTACTGAATTTGAGGTTAAAAATCCTCCCAAGCTCAATAGCACAACCAAAACAGTAGTGCTCTTGTTAATATAGCTTGGGTCGTTACCGTTATCCTTTCGTTGCTTACGAGCTTCCAACCAATAATACAAGACTGGAAGGACCACAAGTGTTAAAAATGTTGCTGTGAGCAATCCTCCAATTACCACCGTTGCCAATGGTCGCTGCACTTCTGCACCGCCCGAAGTAGAAAGCGCCATAGGGATAAAGCCCATAATGGCCGCCGTTGCCGTTAATAAAATAGGGCGTAGGCGCTCGTGCGTTGCCTCGTATATTCGTTTTTTTAAGTCTGTCATTCCACTTTCTTTTAGTTCATTGAATTTGTTTATCAGTACCAATCCATTTAATACCGCTACCCCAAAGAGTACAATAAAACCGACTCCTGCTGAAATACTGAATGGCATCCCCCTTATCCAAAGGGCAAACACTCCGCCAATGGCTGCCAGAGGCACTGCCATATAAATCATTAGTGATTGTGAGAACGAGCTCAAAGCGAAATAGAGCAAAATGAATATCAGAAAAAGTGCGATAGGTACTACAATCATCAATCGGTCTGATGCACGCTGTAAGTTCTCGAACGAACCCCCGTAGGTTACAAAATAGCCCGGTGGCAGTTTTACATCTGTTTCCAATTTTTGCTGAATTTCTTCAACCATCGATTTTACATCACGTCCACGAACGTTGACACCTACCGAAATACGGCGCGAGGTGTTGTCTCTTGAAATCTGCATTGGCCCTGGTTTGTAACTTATATTTGCAACTTCTTTTAAAGGTACTTGTGCACCACTTGGTAGGTCGATATACAGATTTTTAAGATTATTAATGTCTTGCCTAAACTCTTTCGCCAAACGAATAACCACATCAAAGCGTTTTTCGCCCTCAAAAATCACACCTGCCGATTCTCCCGCAAATGCAGCACTTACATAATCATTTAGCTTATCAACAGTTACTCCATACTGAGCCATTTTTGCACGATTGTATGCTACCGTCATCTGTGGTAAACCGCTCGTAGCTTCCACATTGAGGTCGGCCGCTCCGGGAACACTCCTAATGACCGCGGCGATTTCTTGAACCTTGTCTGCCAATACGCCCAAATCTTCCCCATATAACTTTATGGCCACATCCTCACGAACACCCGTTAGCAATTCGTTAAAACGAAGTTCCACGGGTTGCGTAAACACGAAATTCACACCGGGAACCACTGAAATTTTTTCCTGTATTTTTTCTATGAGTTCGTCCTTGCTCTCTGCACTGGTCCATTTGCTCTTATCCTTTTCAAGAATGATATAGCTATCGGCAATGTCCATCGGCATTGGGTCGGTAGGAATTTCGGCGACCCCTATTCTGGAAACCACTGTTTTTACTTCAGGAAATTCATTGATTAAATTTTGAAGTTTTTTTGATGCCTCTATAGATTCTGTAAGACTACTACCTGGTTTTATCAAGGCCTGAAATGCAATATCGCCCTCATCAAATTTGGGTATGAATTCGCCACCCATATTGCTGAAAATATATCCTGCAATCAATAATAAGGCGACTGCACCTATAACCACACCAGCTCTAAAGCGAAGTGCAAAATTGAGCAAGGGAACATACGCCCTGTTTAAACCGGACATTATTTTATCACTGAACCTGTCAATTTTGTTTTCAAATCTGCCAAACCAACTATTCTGATTTTTGGCAGGTTTGAGAAACATTGATGAAATCATTGGCACGTAGGTAAGACAAAGGATAATGGCTCCCAAAACTGCAAATCCGAAAGTAAACGCCATTGGACGGAACATTTTTCCTTCAACACCGGTCAAAAAGAGAATTGGTGTAAATACGATAAGGATAATTAGCTGTCCGAAAAATGCCGAATTCATCATTGTACTTGCCGAGTCGTAGGCGATTTCGTCCATTTCGGCCTGACCTATCGCTGCTTTTGATTTTTTCATCCGTTGATGGATGTGGAATACCATTCCTTCTACAATAATAACTGCACCATCCACAATGATTCCAAAATCGATTGCTCCCAAGGACATTAAATTGGCCCACACGCCAAATTGCTTCATCAAAATGAATGCAAAGAGTAATGATAGCGGAATTACAGAGGCTGTTATCAATCCGCCACGGAAACTTCCCAAGAGTAATACCAGTACAAAAATCACGATAAGCGAACCTTCAATAAGATTTGTTTCTACGGTACTTGTTGTTCTTCCAATGAGTTCACTACGACTTAAAAAAGGTTCGATATAAACACCTTCTGGAAGCGATTTTTGAATTTCGCCGATGCGCTCCTGTACATTTTCTATGACAGTGCCAGGGCTTTCACCTTTAAGCATTAAAATTTGGCCACCAACAGTTTCGTGACCATCTTGGGTAAACCCACCATAGCGCACTTGATTGCCAAAACCTACTTTTTCGGCAACGTCCCTTATCAACACTGGACTTCCGTTTTGAGTGGTTACAACAGTGTTTTCCAAGTCCTCAAGGCTACGTGCTAAACCCTCGCCACGAATAAAATTGGCTTGGTGGTTTTTCTCGATGTAGGCACCACCTGTATTGGCATTGTTCATCTTCAGGGCTTCAAAAACCTGATTCATTGTAATGCCAAAACTTTTAAGTTTGTCAGGATTTATTGCCACTTCGTACTGCTTTACGTAGCCTCCAAAAGCATTAACTTCAACTACTCCAGGAACTAATGCCATTTGGCGCTTTACAATCCAATCCTGAATGGTACGAAGCTCCATTGCATCGTATTTTTCTTCGTAGCCTTCCTTTACTTTTAAGGTATATTGGAATATTTCGCCCAAACCTGTAGTTATGGGTGCCATAAATGGCTCGCCGAAGCCTTCGGGGATTTCACCTGCAACTTCGGCTAATTTTTCTTGCACCAATTGCCGGGGCAGGTAGGTGCCTGCTTCATCCTCAAAGACAATGGTAACCACAGACAGCCCAAATCGGGATACGGAACGTAGCTCGATAACGTCAGGAAGGTTGGCCATTGCCAATTCTACTGGATAGGTAACAAATTGCTCAATATCTTCAGTACCTAAATTTGGGGCAACGGTAATAACCTGTACTTGGTTGTTGGTAATATCGGGTACAGAACCCAGGTTTATAGTAGCCATAGACCAAATGCCCGTACCCACAAGCGCTACTATAAATAGGCCAATAATAAACTTGTTATTAATGGAAAATGAAATGATTTTGTTAATCATAGAAAAAGTATTAATTCAGTTTAAACCTCGCAATGCAAATAGATGCAATACGTTTATGATGTGATACTTGTCTTGAAAAGCATCACGATAGGATATAGCTATCCTGTAAAACTGAATTAAACCTGTGGGGGCTGGAAGAGAGAGAAAGTAATATCCTTACCGATACTGTCGAAGTGGGCAAAGTTATCCTGTGGAATGGTCGCTTGAAGCAGCTCGAATTTTGCAATGCCAAAG
Source organism: Flavobacteriales bacterium (assembly GCA_022763165.1). Taxonomy (GTDB): domain Bacteria; phylum Bacteroidota; class Bacteroidia; order Flavobacteriales_G; family JALEGO01; genus JALEGO01. The sequence continues at coordinate 10,787 of JALEGO010000672.1, read as the reverse complement.
TGTATCGTGTGAACGTGGCAGCAGTGGCATTGGCAAAACGGCGAGCAAAGTTCGCAATCGTCACCGTGGTCGCCATCAAAATCAACTACTGAAACGGTTTGGGAATCGTCTGCAACATTCCCTGAATCGCTACAAGGCAATACATTGAGTGCCAAGAAGTATATTGATAATATGATTGCCAAAACTTTCACAATACAAAGATAACAGAATTTCGGTGCAACAGGGTTGCAAAGTCCTATTTCAACGAATCAATCACACTACCGCAAGTCAACATTGCATCACCGTAATAAGGGTTACGGATTTCTTCTTTGGTGCTTAACCAAACCGCCCCTTTATTGTTGTTTGCCATTGGACATTTTTGAACATATAGGGTATCATCCACAACTTCGAGGTTCATTGCTATTGCAACCAGGTTTTCATTGAGAAAAACAAAATGACTACGTTGGTTTTCCAAATCGGAATTATCTGCAATGGCATCCAGCATTTCTATACTTTTGGATAGATGGGATTTAAGTATCTTGTCCAGGTCTGTTTGAGTTATCGCCTTCATTTTTTCGGAAGTTGCCTTTGCGAAAGCGGAAACTTTTTCAGCATCACCGGCCACCAACGCATCTTTGAGTTCAAGGTATGACGGCAAAGCCTTCACAAACTGTTCTTGAAAAGAAGTTGAAAGTGACATTTCCATCGCCATCATTTCTTTCTCTTCTTCAGCACTTTGGTTCATCATCGATTTCTTGCCCTGTAATTGGGCAGCGGCATCTACGGTAAAGGTGCCATTGGTCACAATCTCATCACCATTTTCTAAACCGGATGTAACCGTAAATATATCGCCATTACGATTGCCAAGCGTTACTTCCTGCATTTCAAAAACAGGCTCGGAAGGATTGGTCTTAATGTACACCAAAGACCTTTCGCCCGTCCACATTACCGCACTTGCGGGTATGGTCAGGTTTGATTCCGTATTTGCCGTTGTTCCTTCTATTTTACCCGTAACAAACATTCCGGGTTTTAGCATTCCATCGTTGTTTTTGAGATTGGCCCTCACCGTTACGGTTCGCGTTTGGGTATTGAGTACAGGGTCTATAAATGAAATTGTTGCATCAAATTCCTTATTCGGATAAGCATTGGTTGTTACCAAAATTTTTTGACCTTTTTTGAATTCTGAAATCTGGTTCTCGTAGGCATCAAATTCTGCCCATACGCTGTTCAGGTTACTGACTTTTACAATAGGCTGACCTTGTTTTACATAGTCCCCTTCGGCAGCCATCTTATCTGAAACCGTGCCCGATACAGTTGCGTAAATCGGAAAGTTCTCTTTGACTTTTCCTGATTCCTCGATGCTATTAATTTGGGCTTCAGAGAGTTTCCAAAGTTTCAGTTTGTTGCGTACCGCTTTGTATAGTAAGGGTTGCGATTCCTTTAGCGAAGCCGCTGTAATCAATTCTTGCTGAGCAGCTATTAGATTAGGTGCATAAATGGTAGCCAACAATTGCCCTTTTCGTACTTCCTGACCTTCAAAGTTGACGTTGAGCCGTTCTATCCTTCCATCGAAATAACTGGCCTGCACCGCATTTTCTTCTTCGTTCATCTTGATTTTTCCCGAAAGGGAAATCATATTTTCATCTACAGCAGCATTTCCCACGATGGATGTCTGGATGTCCGCCAACGCCATCGCATTTTTGGTCATCTTTATTTCGTTCATTGCCAGTCCATCGGCACCTGATTCCGCAGGAATCAAATCCATTCCACAGATGGGACAATCGCCCGGTTCGGGTTGTATAATTTGAGGATGCATTGAGCACGTCCACATCTGACCTTGCGCTTCTGCGGAATGGTCGTGGTTATCTGTCATTGATTCTTCCGACGAGCCCCCGAAAATGAGCCATCCACCAAGCAGTCCGACAACTACTGCAATAGCGATATATATGATATTCTTATTCATAGGTTGTTATTTTTTGTTTTGTAATCGTTCAATCATTCTTTTCATTTCTGCAATTTCCCTAATCTGTGCTTCTATACTCTCGCCGGCAAGTTTCCTTACTTCTTGGTATTGAATATTGACACTTACTGGTCAAAATTTCGAATTAATGATGTACTATCATTGCCTTCATCCGCTCTTGACTGTAATCAGTTAATTGGTTTAACGTTTAAACTTCCAAGAATCAGACGGGCAAACAAGTTGTATTTTCAGAAGCAGTTGAGAACAGAAAATTACCTATTACATTTATTTAGAGGCAGTATCCCATTCTCAACTGCTGTTATTTTTTTAATTTTCAATATTCTTGGTTTCTTCGTCTAGTTTACCTTCAAATTTTGGCACAGGTCTATTTTGCCTTTCACTTTCTGTTTCAACTATTCCATTTTCTTTTATATCCTTAATTAACCATTCCATTTCCATTATTTCCCTACGTTGTGCCTTTATGATTTCGTCTGCAAGTTTCCTTACCCTCACATCTTTTATTTGAGACCGTTCACTTGTTAAAATGGCAATAGAGTGATGGGGAATCATTCCTTCCATATAGTCCACACCTGTAACTGTTACTTGACTTCTGACTAGCCATATTCCACCTGCAATTAGCAAAGCGCCTATGCCTAAAATCAAAAAATTTTTTTTTCGGTCTTTGTACATATTTAGCATATACAAAAGCATAATAATGACCATTGACCCGCCCATTATCAGAGTCATAAAAAATCGGGTCTCACTGTACCAAAAATGGTCAATAATCTGGTAGGAGTGCGTGTACATCAAAAAAAACATTGCGACCATTGAGGTTGCAATCATTGCAAAAAATTTACCGTATTTTCCTTTGTTGTTCTGTTTGTTTTCCATTTTATTTAAATTTAGAATTAAAGATTTAGTTAATGTGTGGTTTACATCGCTACAATGAGTAAGCGAGCATTTTGAAAAATGTTGTGTAGTTTCCTTTGTATGGGTGTTTTGATTGTTCCATAGTTTTCGATTTTAGTGTTTTTTGTTTCTCTTTTTTATTTTTCTGATTGTGGGCGAGCTGATGTACCACAACAGGAAACCGCTCAATACGGTTATTAATCCAAGTAGGGAAAAGGCGCGTAGCACAATGGTGTTAAAATCATCCCGACCTTCATAATCCATCGTATGGGTCATCCACAGAAAGTCGAACCAACGCCAATCCCGATGACGTAGCGTTTGGAACGCGCCATCTTTTTCTGAAACGTAGGCCTTGATATTTTCAGGGGTCTCATAACTGATAACATAGGCCGGAAGTGGCCTGCCGCGATACTCGCTATGGCTGCCCACTTGCTCGATGCGCTCGATTCCACTGACCTGAAGTTCGGGAAGCATATTTCGCTCTGCTATTTTAAGGGCTTCATTTTCTGAAATCGCCCTCTTTTCTTTGCCTGTCGTGGCATCAAAAAGTTGCTTGTCATTTATCCAGTAATAGGGCTTGCCACCAATTTCCCGAAGTTCTGCGGAAACTATCGCTTCTTCAAGATTAACTTCGGATGGACTTATCAAACTTTTAAAAGCAGATGCCTCGACCGGGTCTTGCCGAAACTGGTCGCCGTGAATTTCGTCGATGTCCGTCCAACTGAAATACATACCACTTATCGTCCACATTAAGAACTGGATGCCCAAGAAGATGCCCAGATAGCGGTGCGCCTTTCTAATTTTTATCGCTGTTTTTCTTTTTACCATATCATTTAGTCGATGTTTGAACCTTTGAGCCTTAGCGAATTGGCGATTACCGAAACCGAACTGAAGCTCATTGCCAGGGCCGCAATCATTGGGGACAATAAAATCCCGAAAAAAGGATACAGCAATCCCGCAGCAATGGGTATTCCCAAGGTGTTGTAAATCATCGCAAAAAACAGGTTTTGCTTGATGTTTCGCATTACCACATCGCTTAAATTTCTTGCCTTGACAATACCGTGCAGGTCGCCTTTGACCAAAGTAATGGCCGCACTTTCTATGGCCACATCGGTACCAGTTCCCATTGCGATGCCCACATCGCTTTTTGCCAAAGCAGGTGCATCATTGATACCGTCACCTGCCATCGCCACTACTTTTCCGTTTTCCTGAAGTTTTTCGACTTCCTGCAGCTTGTTTTCGGGAAGCATTCCCGCTTGAAAATCTGCAAGATTGAGTTCGCTCGCCACAGCCTGTGCCGTATCGTGGTTATCGCCCGTGAGCATAATCACATCGATTCCCTTATCCTGTAATTCCTTGATGGCCTTGGCACTGGTTTCCTTGATTTTATCACCGATGACCACATAGCCTACGGTTTTGCCGTCAATCGCGAGATACGAAACTGTTTTCCCCTGCTTTTGGAAGGATTGGGCTTTTTCTTCCATATTTTCCATCAATTCGGCATTGGCGTGTTTCATCATCTTGGCATTGCCCAGTGCCACGTTCTTGTCGTTGACTTTGCCTTCCACACCTTTTCCGGTAACAGAATTGAATCCATCGGCTTTTAGAAATTCGGCTTTTTGTTCTTTGCCGTATTTGACGGTAGCTTCCGCCAAAGGATGTTCGCTCTGGTTGTTCAGGGAAACAATGTATTGCAATACTTCACTTTCGCTGAAACCGTTATCAAAAGACCCCACTTTTTCCACCGTGGGTTTTCCTTCGGTAATCGTTCCCGTTTTATCCACGATGAGGGTATCTACCTTATCCATCTTTTCGAGGGCTTCGGCATTTTTTATCAGCACGCCGTTCTGTGCACCCTTACCGACACCGACCATAACGGACATAGGCGTTGCCAATCCCAAGGCGCAGGGACAAGCGATAATCAAAACAGCAATGGCATTGACCAGGGCATAGACATAGGCCGGTTCTGGTCCCCAAATTGCCCAGACCCCAAAAGTGAATACTGCGATAATGACCACGATGGGCACGAAGTAGCCTGAAACCGTATCGGCCAGTTTTTGGATGGGCGCACGGCTGCGACTGGCATCATTGACCATCTGGATAATTTGGGAAAGCAAAGTGTCGGAACCTACCTTTTCCGCTTTCATCAGGAAAGACTGGTTGCCGTTGATAGTACCGCTACTGACTTTATCATCGGTGGACTTGTTGACTGGAATGGGTTCGCCCGTTATCATCGATTCATCGATGGAAGTTTCGCCTTCGGTGATAATACCGTCAACAGGAATCTTATCGCCCGGTTTTACCCGAAGGATGTCGCCCAATTCAATTTGGTCGATGGCAACTTCCTGTTCCTTGCCATCCACGACTTTGACGGCCTTGTTGGGTGCCAGTTTTAAAAGTTCCTTGACTGCGGAATTGGTCTTGCTATGGGCCCGGGCTTCCAAGAGTTGACCAAGTAAAACCAGCGTGAGAATGACCGTGGCTGCTTCAAAATACACGTGAACGGTTCCCGCTTCGGTCTTAAACTGGTCGGGGAAAAAGTCCGGCATCAGCATCCCGAACACACTGAACAGCCAAGCCACACCCGCGCCGATACCAATAAGCGTGAACATATTGAGGTTCCACGTTTTGATACTGCGGTAAGCGCGTTCAAAGAACATCCAAGTCGCGTAGAACACTACGGGAATGGAAAGTGCAAACTGAATCCAGTTCCAATATTTCAGGTCCAAAATATCATACAGCGGATTATCATTGACCATTTCAGACATCGCAATGATGAAAATGGGTAGAGTAAAGGCCGTAGCTATCCAAAACTTTTTAAATAATTTTTTATAGGTCTTTTCGTTTGCCGTCAGGTCGGGTTCCATCGGTACCAAGTCCATACCACAAATGGGGCAGCTTCCCGGCTCGTCCTTCACGATTTCAGGATGCATTGGGCAGGTCCATTTTTCCGAAGTGGTTGCGCTCAAATTTTGCTCTTCGACCAAATCCATTCCACAGACAGGGCAATCGCCCGGTTGGTCATAGGTTTTATCGCCCTCGCAATGCATCGGGCAGTAGAACATTCCCGTTCCCTTGCCTTTAGGTTTTTCTTTTTTCGCTTTCGTATTTCGACTATGCTCAGCATTAACTTTAGCGGAATCATCCTTGTGATGATGTTTGCCAGGTTTGTGAATGCTATACGAACCACCATCTTGCTTTAGTGCTTCCTGAAATGTTTCGATTGGAATATGCGATTCCATTTCAATGATCGCTTCAGATTTTTTTAAATTGACCGATGCTTCAATTACACCATCTACTTTAGAGAGAGTTTTCTCGACGTGGGTTCTGCAACCGTTGCAAGTCATACCGTGTATGTGATAGGTGTGTTTCATTACGTTACTAATTTGTGCCTGTCACGGGAAGGGTTACTAACCAACCATCATACTTCCCTTCCCGCATCAGGACTTTATTCCAAGCTATCTTTTAATTTTTTCATATAGTCAATTACTGCTGCTTTGTTCGCCTCAGAAAAAATGGCATCCCTATGAATCAGCGTATAGCTATCCAAAGGCATTTCACCATCCTCAATCTGGCTTATAATTGACCTTAATTTGCTGGTTTTTCTTCGGTCGGAAAGGTTGCCCCATTCGTTGAAATTCAGCTCTGCCTTTCCTTCTTTGATATGACGTTCTAAGTACCAAGCAGATGGTTGTACCTTACTATACCACGGATAATCGGTATTATTACTATGGCAATCATAGCAGGAAACCTGCAACGATTGTTCTACCGTTGCAGGTACATTGTTCACGAGCATAAAATCAGTTTCTGGTACCGTTTCACTCTGGTTATAGTCCACAGGGAAAAATTGTATGACAACCAAAGCAACCAATGCTATCCACGCTATAATTTTTACTGTTTTCATTTAGTTTATTTCACGTTGCACCTTACCACAGGAAAGCATTTGGGCACCGAAATAAGGATTCCTGATTTCTTCGTTCATACTTAGCCAGGCACCGCCTTTATTGTTATCGTACATTGGGCAGTACTGCTCATAAATGGTCATTGAAGTTCCCGTTATCGCCACCATATCGGTTATATCCTTACTAAGTGTTTTGAAATGCTCACGTTGGTGGGCTATATCGCTCTCGCCAATATGCTCGGCGTGTTCGGTGGCATCTTCGATGATGTCCTTTAGTTCGTTCTGCTCGCTGTCCGAATAGCTCGATGTATCAAAGGATTTGAGCGATTGTGCCAAGGTGTTCCCCAGTTCCTTTGCTTTGGAATTGTCATCGTTTACTAAGGCATCTTTTAGATTGAAATAGCCCTTTAATATGACCTCGGCCTTGGCATCTTGACTTTTGCCCATAGCCATATCGTCCTTGTCATCCATCGTTTCCTGATGCATCTCGTTGCTCATAGGTGTAGCTGGTTCATTCTTGTTTCCATCCTTGCAGGAAACGGTTAGAATCATTGTGGCAGCAAGTGCCATTGTGCTCATTGTTCTTTTTACTGTCTTCATTTTGTTTGTTTTAAATTGTCACTTGTTAAAATCGGGCTAAAAGGCCGCCACCCCAGCCATATCGGTTGTTGTAATTTGCTTGTATTGAAAAATTTCGGGATAGGATATAAGAGGCTCCCACCAACCACTGCGTTTCGCCTTGATAGGATGCATCGCCAATATCGTTCACCCAACCAAAGTCTGCTCGATATTCATATTCACCTTCCAGAAAAATTCTTGGAAAAATCAGGATTTCCCTGTCCAGACGAATCCTTGGGCGCAGTTGATGGTCCATACTCACATCTATATTAAATCGGTAAGGCGTAAAGTATTTTACACCAATTAGACCTACAGTATTGAAGTTGTCATACGAGTCAGGTGTGGAAGTTTCGGTATTCACTCCTACATAGAGGCGCACCCAATCATTGAGATACCTATTATAGTTTACTTCGGCTTCAAGGTTTTTGTTATAATCGAACTCTGCTCTTAAACCAAATTCATTCCGAATATTGCTTGACATCAGAAATAGTTCATTAAAGTTTGAGCCTGCACGCAACAATCCCCAAGAATAGTAATGGTCTGTTTCGTCAATCAGTTTTTGAACGGGAAAACCTTTCATCCTTTCATCCCTTGGGGTATCATAGCCGAATACGCGAGCCATACCGCCCATCATATGGTACAGGATGTGGCAGTGAAAGAACCAATCGCCATACTCCTCGTTATAGAACTCGATGACCACTTTCTGCATCGGTGGCACATTCACGGTGTGTTTCAACGGCGAGCGCTCACCATTTTCATTGATTACCCTAAAATAATGACCGTGAAGGTGCATCGGGTGGTGCATCATCGTTAGGTTGTTAAGGGTAATGCGGGTTACTTCACCACCCTTTATTTTAATCTTATCCGTTTCTGAAAGTGGCACACCGTTCATACTCCACACATAGCGTTGCATATTTCCGGTCAGGTTCAATAGAATGTCGTTTACGGGCAAATCAGCCTTGTAGGTGGTATTTTCCTTCGCTTTTAAGAAATCATAGTTGAAATAGGTTTTACGAGTATCGTAATCAAAAGATGAAGTGTCTTTCTGCATCATAGGCATATCGTGCCTCATATGGCCTCCCAACTTATGCGAAGGTTCGGTAGATTTCATTGGCATTGAATCTTTTTTCATTCCTGCCATACCGTCCATCTTTTTATCCATCTTCATTTGCTTATGGTCATCCATCTTCATATTATCGCCCATTTCGCCTTTATTCATTGACATTTTATCTTGCATTCCCATATTCATCTGGCCATCTTTCATATCCATTTTCATCCCGTAATTCTCCTTCAAATATTCGGGTGTTTTTTTCTTTTTGTTACCCACCATTGCAGGTGCGCCCATCTTCATATCCATTTTGGCCATTTGTTTCATCATTGCAACCTTGTCCGGTCTCTCAATTCTTTTTGCTGGATACAGGCTTCCCTGTCCCAAGCGCAACGAGGTGCTACCAGAACCATCTTGAGCGGTGGCGGTAACTTCCAAAGTACCTTCAGGGATGGTTACGATAACATCATAGGTTTCGGCAATACCAAAAAGGAATCGACTTTTAGGTACAGGTTCCACATCAATACCATCGCCCGCAACGACCATAGGGTCGCCACCGCCAAAATCCATCCAGTAATAGGTAGAGGCAGATGCATTGATAAAGCGAAGACGTACTTTTTCGCCTGGTTTGAATTCGGCATATTCCGCTAATGACTTTCCATTAGTTAGAAACGCAGGATAATAGACATCGGCTATATCGGCGCCTTCCATACGGTCTCTCCAAAACTTGAGTTGAGCGCCAAAAGCCCCTTCTTTAATAACCCTCCCCAAAGGAACCGCCGTACCTTTTTTGACCTGATACCACTCATTTCCACGTTTCAAGTTTCGCAGTACGTTCATTGGTTTTTCGTTTGTCCAATCTGATAAAACCACGACCAAATCTTTATCATATTCCAGAGTTTTTTCCTTAGGTTGTATCATAATTGAGCCATAAACACCCTTTTGTTCCTGTAGCATCGTATGCGAATGGTACCAGTAGGTGCCAGATTGATTGATTGGTATTCTGTATTGAAAAGTCTCTCCTGGTTCAATTGGTGGTGTATTTAAATAAGGGACACCATCATAAAAATTGGGAAGGATTAAACCGTGCCAATGCACAGAGGTTTCCACATCCATTTTATTGGTGACGTTGATAAGGGCGAGGTCTCCTTCGCTAAATTCCAAAACTGGACCTGGAATTCCGCCATTGATGGTCATTCCTTTAGCGGTTACACCAGCGAGGGTCATTTCATTTTCTTCAATAGTAAGGTTGTACTCCTTGACCGGTCTTCCTTCTTCTTTTCTGTCCTGCCCGTTGGTTCCCACTTGAGCGAACACTGTAGATGAAAACAGCAATAGGGTGATAATTTGTAATATTTTCATTTTTAATTTATTAAATAGTTTAAAAGTGCAGATTGCACGTAATACATCTTTATGGATTCGATTTGATTCATCTGAAATTTCAGCTGCAATTCCTGAATGTCCAGCACATCGTTAAAGTCGATGGTCCCGGTCTCATAATTTTTTATCAGAATTTCCTCTGCATCTTTAGCCTGTTTTAGGTTCTTTTTCTGGGTATTAAACTGGATACGTGCCTGATTGCGTTGCGATGTTGCTTTCGCGAAAGCGGTTTCCAAGGTATTCAACCGTTCTGATTTTTGTGATTCGATTTCCATTTGCCTCAGTTCGTTTTGCTTGGAAACCGAGGAATAACTGTTATTGAAAATTGGGATTGATAATGAGACCATTGGCATCACGATATCCTTGCCGTTATCGCTAAAGGTCATATCGGGACGTTCGGAAACGGGTACATAATCCAATCCAAAACCGATGTTCGGCGCACTTTCCTTTTGGTTCAGCAGTTCCGATTGCTCGATGGACTCGTAAAGTCTATCGTATTTGAGCAGTTCCGGATTGAGTGCCAAGCCTTCTTGTCTATATATCGGGTCTTCCGTCGGGATGGTCATTTCTTGAACAACTTCCACGGCGATACTTTCCTTTCGGTTCAAAAGATTGTTGAAGCTGGCCTGTTCCGCCAAATACTCTTCCTGCAGGACCTCTTTTTGTTGTTGCAGTTCGTTCTGCCGAATCTGCAATCGTAGAACATCGACCGCAGAGGCCTTCCCAACTTCAACCGATGTCAATGCCAACCGTTCGTAGGTTTGTAGCAGTTGGATGTTTTCGTTCAATATATCCTGTTTCGCCTTGATGGAATACAGTTGATAGTAGGATTGGGCGACCGAAAGTGCCAGTTTTCGTTTGGCAATGGCAATTTCTACAAACTCGGTTTCGGCCATTGAACTGGCATAGTTTTCCCTTGCCGTTATCGTTCCGAACCAAGGCAACATCTGCGAAATTGAAAATCGTGCCCGTTGCGCACCCGTTCGGGTTTC
>JALEGO010000671.1 GCA_022763165.1 Flavobacteriales bacterium | reverse complement strand
ACGGAATTTTATCCGGTTTTTAAACTGTTAACACTTGTGGATTTAGGTGTTTGAAATAAGTCTAGAAGTCTATATTTTAAAAAGCTATCTTTACCTTTCCTATGAAAACAATCTATTATTTTACGCTTCTCCTTACCCTAATGTCTTGTTTTTCAGATAATCCCAATCAGGTAAAAGAGTCTGAATCGAAAATATATGACAGCCCAAGTACTGCGAATTTAGAAAGACTTCTGAAAAAGGATTCTTCATTGATTTACTTAAATGGAGAAGTTCATCGTGTTCAAATCAACGATAGTATCAAATTGATGTATTTAAAATATTTGAATGAGTTTAAGGGTGTGAGATACATCATTTTAGAGGGAGATCATGGTTTGGCATATTCTTTTAATCAATTTCTTGAAAAAGATAGTCTTACAGAGCAATCACGATTGAATTATCCTTTTTTACATCAAGTCTGTCTTTACAATAGAAGTTTGCAGAAAGATCATAAAGTTAGATTTATTGGACTTGATATTGCGTTGGGCTATTGGAATACAGCGAGAGGTCTTGAAAAACTCACAAAGAAATATCAATGGTCTTCAACAAAAGAAGAGTTGGTATTTGAAGGTTTGGTTCAGACTGCAGCAGATCATTGTAATAATTGGCTAGCAAATGGATATAATGAGGATGATCGTAAAAAGATGTCTGATGCACTAAACTTATTGGTAAGTCATTTAAAGACTGAATCTGTTTTTTACAATGAGACTTTAGCTCAAAAGCTTGGTGATGAGTTTTTTGATCTTAAAATGATGATCAAGGCCCTAGATGATTATTTCAAATCAGGATGGGGAACAAAGCCTCCAGGTCAAGATCAAGAGATCATTGCATTTCGAGAAAAGGCAATGATTGAAAATATGAATTTGTTTCATCATGAATTGAATTCTAAATACTTCGGACAAATGGGTAGCAATCATGTTTCAAAAGATACCGTATTTCTTTTGAGAAACTATGCCCAGGATGAGTACAATAGCTGGAATGATGGACATTCACTTGCAAGAGTTTTAAATAGTGATCATGCCTTTCAAGGGAAAGTGTATTCTACAGTTTATGCCTACTACAGGTCTATTTCACATCAATACCAAAGGCGACCCGATGAGATTGGAGTATTTGCGCCATCAATTTTAAAAAAATCAGAAGAAGATACTTTACGCGCTTTAGCAAAGACCAATCAAACCGTTTTTGATCTCAAAGGGAATTTGCTCCCGAGGTTGAATAAGAGCTACGATGCTCTTGTTCTTATACAAAATTCGGGATACAGTACCCCGGAGGATTCTCTTTGGTATCGAAACTAGCCTTGAAAGTCGTAGGAATAAGCAATCTCAGCTACTTCCAGCTTGAAATACTCATACCATTTTGACTTGCCCAAACCAATTGCTTCTTGGTGAACAGTGTTTTTCTTCCAGTTTTGAATTGATTCTAAGTTTTCCCAATAACAAATCGTAACAGTTTTTCCTCCTTCCTGGGAAAAATAATCCATTTCAATAAAACCAGGTTGATTTTCAACTAATTCGGTGATTTTGGTAGCCATTTCATCATACTCAGGAAGTTCTTTCCTTTTTTCGGACCTGAAGATTACAACCCATTTTTTGTCAGTATTCATAGCCAAAACCTTTTAATAGAACCCAAAACCCTTGCACTTTGACTTAATCAAGAACTCTGATCAATTTTTTTGACCATTGTGAGGATTGTTGCCAATGCAACAGTCTCATCAGTTTCATCATAAACATCCACTTGAAACTTTACGATTCCTTTAGCTATATCATCTTCAGATCTTTTTTCTTGATCTACTTTTTCTTTCACTGTTAACCTCACGCCTATAGTCATGCCTGGGTAGACCGGTTTGGTAAATCTAGCCTCATCGATGCCATAATTGAGAAGTACTGGTCCCTTCCTAGGATCTACGAACATTCCAGCTGCTTTGGATAACACATAATAACCATGAGCAACTCTTTTTTCGAAAATGGTACCGTCCAAAGAAGTTTCATCCACATGCGCATAGAAGTTGTCACCACTCACATTGGCAAAATTGACGATATCAGCATCCGTAACAGTATGCTTATGAGTGATGTAAGTATCACCAACCTCTAGCTCTTCAAAATGCTTTTGGAAAGGATGTTTGATGGGGTCAATTTGTTTTGCACCATATTGGTAAACATTTGTGACACTAGTCATCATGGTAGGCGACCCTTGAATAGCCGTTCTTTGCAAATAATGCATAACTCCACGTTTTCCACCCATTTCTTCTCCGCCACCAGCGCGACCAGGTCCACCATGAACCAATAATGGCATTGGGGAACCGTGACCGGTACTTTCTTTAGCACATTCTTCATTCAAAACCAGGATCCTTCCATGGTGCGATGCTGCACCTAGAGCAAATTCACGAGCAGTTTTAGCATCATTGGTTACAATGGAACAAACCAAAGATCCTTTTCCAAGTTTGGAAAGTTGAATGGCTTCATCTAGGTTTTTATAAGGAAGCAAAGTACTTACAGGACCAAATGCTTCTATATTGTGTGTTGCTGTTTTGTTGAATGGATCATCATTTCTCAATAGAATAGGAGAGAGGAATGCACCTTTTGAAGCATCTGCATCAGTCACATTCACACCCTCTAAACTGCCATAAACGATTTCTGAATCTTTTAACAATTCATTGACTTTGTCTCTAACTTCTTGAAGTTGTACTTGGCCAGCAAGTGCGCCCATTCTAACTTCTTTGGACTCTGGATTTCCAATAACAGTTTTTTCGAGTCTTTTTCCTAGAGCAATTTGAACATCTTCCACCAAGTTTTCCGGTACCATGATTCTTCTGATAGCTGTACACTTTTGTCCGCACTTTACAGTCATTTCTCTGTGGACTTCTTTGATGAAAATGTCAAATTCAGCAGTTCCTGGAGTAGCATCAGGAGCTAGAATCGAGGAGTTGAGTGAATCTGCCTCCATATTAAAAGGAACAGACTCCTCTATCAATCTTGAATGAGATTTTAGCATTCTCCCTGTAGAGGCAGAACCAGTAAATGTCACAACATCTTGAGATTCCACATGATCTAATATGCCATTGGCTGATCCACAAATCAATTGTAGAGCTCCTTCTGGAAGAATGTTTGAAGCAACAATTTCCCTAACCATTTTTTCTGTGAGAAAAGAGGTCAGCGTAGCTGGTTTAACGATTGCTGGAACTCCAGCAAGTAGGTTTACAGCTATCTTTTCTAACATTCCCCAAATAGGAAAGTTGAATGCATTGATATGGATGGCAACTCCTTCCTTGGGCACCATGATATGATGTCCAATGAATGATCCACCTTTAGATAATGGAGCATGTTCTCCATCAACATAATAAGTTTCATTTGGGAATTGTTTTCTGAGACTTGAATAAGCGAAAAGATTACCAATTCCACCCTCTATGTCTATCCAGGAGTCGACACGAGTTGCTCCAGTAGCATAACTCAGCGGATAAAACTCTTCTTTCTTGGCATGCAAATGCAAAGCAAGGGCTTTGAGCATTCTGCCTCTTTCATGAAAAGTCATCTTGCGCAAAGCAGGCCCACCTACAGTGCGTCCATAATTCATCATTTTGGCAAAATCAAGACCGCTGCTGCTTGCAGTCGCGATAACTTCTCCAGTAACTGAATTATATAGTTCTTTACCATTGTCCGTTCCAGAGATCCAAGATCCAAGTGCAAAATTTTCTAATGCTCTCATTCCGCTTCTAGTTTATTGTTTAAAGATCTACTTTAATGTGCAAGAGACTCTGTCTACGTTGCCATTACCATCATCTTCGTTTTTATTGTTCCCTTCGCATTCTTCCTCAGCATTTTTCTGAGTGTCTTCAATTGTAGTCTCAGTCACAAGAGTAAATTCAGAACTAAAACCACTTGCAGGGTCATTTGTGCTTTCATAATATTCACAAGCACAGGTGTATTCCTTTTTACATGAAAAAGTGCATAGCGAAATGAGCGCGAAAAAATATATCGATTTCATAAGGTAGATTTATGTATCAAAGATATCGATATAATTAGAATTCTGGAATATAATTCCAGTTTACTTTTTGATCGTGAAATTTTATACGGAATTTATTCAGAAGTACTGAGTGAACACTCTAAACGGTCAATATTTCCATTGCCATCATCCGTATTTCTATTCTTGGCTTCGCAAGTTTCTTTGGCCTTCTTTTCAGTATCTTCTATTTCTGTGAAAACCTTTTCTTCATAAACATAAGTGCTATCCTGCGTTGTAACGCTTAAGTACTTTTCGCAATCGCAGTTATAAGTTTTTTTGCAAGAAAATGAAAGCGGGATGCAAGCCAATAAGAGTAGCTTCTTCATGAGTCTGCTATTTCAAACCACAAGAAACATTCGAAGTATTGAGTTGATCGTTCAACTGCACTTCTGCTTGATTGCAAGACTCCTTGGCTAAAGTTTCATTTGATTTGTAAGTGTATTCTTGCGTCAGAGGCGTGAAGATTGTATCGTAGGACACAATTGAATCGGCTCCTTGAGCATTTTGACCAATAACCTCTTTGATTTGTTGTTCGTCATAAGTACATTCACAAGTGAACTCCTTATTGCAAGCACTTGACAAGATGAGACCTATAAAGAAGATGATGACGCTTAGCTTTTTCATGATATTTTTTTTCAAAGAAAGAAAATTAATGGGAATTGCATAATCCTTCTGGAAAATCAGTTTTCTTATCGTTAAGAATCTTTGATTTCATTCCAGGTTTTGTATAGGTTTTCTTGCTTTGGTGTAAATTTTGGTTTTAAACGAAGTGGTTCACAGGGCTTGAGGGTTTGATGAAGTTCTTTGGGAAGGCTTTGATAGAGTTGGGTGCCTTTGGTTTTCCAATTGATCATGTCATCGGAAACTTCCTTTTTTACTTTAGCAGGATTGCCTACAAGTAAACTTCTTTTGGGTACTTTCATATCTGCAGGGACAAAGGATAGCGCGCCAACAATGCATTCTTCCCCAAGTTCTACATTGTCCATAACAACTGCATTCATACCTATGAGACAGTTTTTCCCAATATATGCGCCATGAATGATGGCTCCATGTCCAATGTGAGCGGCTTCTTCTAGAATCACTGTCATACCAGGAAACATATGAATAGTGCAGTTTTCTTGCACATTACAACCATCTTTGATGATGATACCGCCCCAATCTCCTCGAATTGCAGCTCCGGGACCTATATACACATCTGCTCCAATTTCAACATTTCCGGTTACCGTAGCATTGGGATGAACATATGCAGTGGGATGAACTACAGGTTTGAATCCCTTAAACTCATAAAAACTCATACTTGATATGTTTTACTTAGCTCTTCTAATTTTACCATGGGTTCTCCTTGGTTGTTAGTTGTGAAAATAGGTTTGAACTTCACATTCCATTCAATTTCATGCCATTTATAAGAAGTTCTATCATTTACTATTTGGGCGAAGGTATCATCATATCCAGAAACCTGCACCAAAATTTCGATGTCTCTATCCTCTAAGTCTGCTTCTTTTAAACCTTTCAAAGGACTATCATCTAAAATAGGATGTACAACCGTCCAGGTCGTAGCAAAAAAGAAAATCTTATCTATTTCGAGCTTGAGGGGGTAAAACCTTTTGATGGTTTTTCCATCCTTTTCCTCATTCATGGCAACAATTACGGTTACTGAAACATCACTCATTTGACTGTCTCTCCCATTAGCCATTCGAAACATCAATCCAGTAATTTCGCGGTAAGGCGCAAATATGGCGCTGGCACTGAACATTACCTTGGCTCTCGGTCTTGAAAACCTACCATAGATAAGGCCAGTCATAATTGCAAACCCCATTAATCCTATAAGTGCTTCACAGCCTGCAATGATATTGGACGCATGTCCTACAGGATTGACTCTTCCATATCCCACCGTTGTAAATGTTTGTGCACTGAAATACATTGCGGAGAGAAATTTTTGGACTGGTGTACGCATGACGGTTCCCTGCAAGCTCTCAAACCCTGCAGCCATGTAAAGGCAGGCAAAAACAAAGTTGATAATGACATAACCTGTAAAAATGACCAGCACGAATTTTGGCCAGGACATATTTAGAAACCAATGGTATAAATTGAACCTTTCAGCAAATTTTCTGCCGGTTTTATGGACATTAAAAGATCCATCTTTGTTTACGAGTCTTGCGCCATTTGCCCTTGCGCGCGTCCCGAACCCTGTATTTGATGAAGCTTTTGACATGAAACAATGATAAGGAATTAATGGGAAAAAGAGGGGAGTTTGGATGAAAGTGGTGTGTTTTAGCTGCCACGAAGTTGTTCATGATTATCACTATGGATTTTTGCTTTAAAATTGATCAAAAGAGCTATTTTAATAGCTTTGCTAAACAATGAGATGAAAAATCAACCCAATGAATGATGCGTTTGAAATCAAACCTTTGACTAAGGATTTAAGGGACGAGTATTTATACTTTTTTGATCATATTATTTTTACGGAAAACCCTGACAGAGCAAAATGCTATTGTTATGATTATCACTTCACAGGTAATGTGGAGACATGCACTCGTGAAACAAGTCGTGCTTCGGTCATAGATCTTATTAATGAAAATAATCTGCGAGGGTATTTGGTTTTTGATCATGATAAGCCAATTGGATGGTGCAACGCCAACGATAGATCGAATTTTCAAAGACTTTTGAAGGATTATGATTATGTCGATAACCCAAATCATAAAGTTTGTTCAATTGTTTGTTTTCTAATACACCCTGATTATAGAAGGCAAGGGATTGCTCATGGGATTCTTGAAAAAATCATAGAGGATTATTCAGCAAGTGACTTTGATTATTTTGAGGCCTATCCGAAAAAGGAAGCATCTTCATGTGAAGGGAACTTCAAAGGCCCACTGGAATTGTACAAAAGATTCGACTTCAAGATTCACAAAGAATATGACAATTATTATGTAGTGCGGAAGCTTATTCAATGAATTTTTGTCCTCTTTTTCTGCCTTGACTAGTACATCCGAAACGCTTCTTTAGGATTCTTCAAATCAATCCAAAAAACATTCATCTGCTCTGCAGGATCTCTTTTTCCATTTTTATTTTCATCCAACCTTGCATGAATATAAACAACGTCATTGGCTGCATCGTATTGCGAACTGACCACTGAATGCGTTGTTGGAATCAAATTGGTTTGGTTATTTCCATCAATATCGAAATAGTAGAATCTCCTTAGATCTTTGTGATTAATGATGCTATCATTGTTGGTGTCCTCATCGTATGCTGAGATCAAGTAAAACTCTCGATTGACAGGTTGGTCTTTAAGACTATCTTGGCTGTAAGAAGGATAGTAAATCGTATTGATCAAAACTGGTTTTCCAAAAAGGTTTTTTCCTTTTTTAGTTTGAAGATCGTAGTGGGAAACGTTCAACATATTGTAGCCGTAAGTTGCTTGAACACCTGGCATGTAGTTGAAATAGTCAAAATCATCTGAGTAGCTGTAATGATAGCCCAATGAGCCAGTAAAGTAACGATCTCTTTTCTTGTTATAGTTTATTTTGAAAACAGGTATCAGTCTGTGATTAGAGTCTCCTGTAAGGATTACCTTTCCAGGTTTGGTTTTGAGTAAACTCGATTGATTTTGATGAACGCCATCTTGGTTTTCTTCTTCTTCTCCAAAGGATTCAGCTTGTTCTAGGGTGACACCTTTTTCTTTTACATATTCTTCTCCACAAGAGAACATAATTAGGACAGCGAAACAGAGCGGTAAGGTCTTTTTCATGGCTTATTATTTTACAACGTTTGGGTAAAAGTAATTATTATCATGGATAATCAGTTGGCCGGTTGGCCAGGTGGATAGTTAACCAGTTAGCCGGTAGGCTAGTTATCCAGATAACCAGTCTCTCGACTCCGCTTGAGAACCTAAGAGTGGAGCTCAAGACCTAACAGTGACCTCAAACATCAAGTAGTGAATTCAGCCAATGAACTTCGAGATTTCAGCTCCACTTCATTATATCCACATGACTGCATTGGTAATGACAGCTCAAAGTAATTGGCCTAGGAATGAAACAAGTAGATTTACTTGTTGAGAAATGAGTGAAACCCCTGTTTGATTCCGATTTATCGGGAGAGTTTGGGGTGAGAATGAATTTCGAAACTTAGTAAATCAATTGTGAAATTCCAGCCAAGAAGCTTTTTTGAATACTTTTTGGGCGTTAGCAAAAAGTATTGAAGACAGAAGTGTTCTACCAATCAATCTGCAAGCCAATTGTTGGAAGCACAGTACCGGAAGAGTTTTCAATCAATTGAACTTGATATCTAGAAGGATCATTTGGATCAACTAAAGGGTTGCCATTGGCATCTCGGAGAACATCAAGGAATGGGCGATCTTCTATCTGTCCAGCATATACATTCTGAATGTCTAAATAAATGTTCAGAGCCCATTTGTTAAAAAACCATTTTTTATCTACCCTCACATCCATTTGATTATTTGAAGCTAGACGTAAGGTATTGAGCGCATTATAATCCAGTACACCGACCCCAATAAGATCCCAACTTGCTCTTAGGCTTGAAATGTTATTGTTGAAAGGGGTATAAGGTGCGCCACCAGAGTATCGAAATCTGATGCCGATTTCCCAGTCTTTCTTGAACTTTTTCCCAGCTGTCAAATTCACAATATTGCCAAAGTCCCAAGCAGAAGGTTTGAATTCACCCGTCTTATCTGTAAACTCACTTTTCATTAAAGTATAAGCTAGAATACCATAAAATCCCTTGAAGATTTTCTGCTGGACTAAAAGTTCCAGTCCATAGGCTCTCCCTTCTGAACTTGAAGTAATAGCTTCATTTCCAATGACCCCAAAATCTGCTCCAAGGTTGGCCAAGGATAAAGAATCACGTAGTGAAAATGGATAGTTTTGATAGTTCTTATAAAAAGCCTCAATCGTAATTTTCCTATTTCGACTACTGTTGTATTCAATGCCACCTACAACATGATCCACGGAAATATATTTAAGACCTAAGTCTTTATTGACGAGTTCATCATTGTTGTTTCTAAAACCCATAATTGTGTAGGCCGGTAGCTGATAGTACCGTCCTGTGTTAAAATTGAGACTCCATTTGGGAGCGAAAGAATAAGCTGCAGAAAACCTTGGGGAAATTTGATTGATTGGATTGGACATTTCGCTAGAATAATCGTTCCAATCCGTTCGCAATCCAGCTGATAGTGTAAGCCTT
Source organism: Flavobacteriales bacterium (assembly GCA_022763165.1). Taxonomy (GTDB): domain Bacteria; phylum Bacteroidota; class Bacteroidia; order Flavobacteriales_G; family JALEGO01; genus JALEGO01. Next base: position 134 of record JALEGO010000671.1, on the reverse strand, counting down.
TCTTCGAGCAAAGTTTTACTTCCTTGAATGAAAAGGCCATATTTATTAAAGTTCAGTTTAGAATCAAAATCAATAATGGTTTCAACACCATTGACAGGAATTTTATTGAAAGTGGAATTGGTATAAGTTGCGTT
>JALEGO010000670.1 GCA_022763165.1 Flavobacteriales bacterium | reverse complement strand
TAAAGCCGTTTTCAACATGTATGTTGTAGAGGGATATAGCCATAAAGAGATTGCAGAAATGCTTCAAATTAGCGAAGGCACATCAAAATCAAATCTAGCAAAAGCTAAGCGTAACCTTAGGAATTTTTTTAATGCTAAAAAAGTGAAGTAAAATGGGAAAGAAAGAACAATTTGAATCTGCATTAAAGGAAGTTTTAGGTGACTATCAGGTTCCTTATGATGAGTCCTTATGGGAGTCAATCGAACAAAATCTTGATAGCCCTAAGAGTAAGGGCAAAAGTAATTCCAAGTCATATGGATTGATGGCTGCCGCAGCCGTGGCAATTTTCGTTGGATCGGTTGTTTACCTCAACACTCAAGAAGCAACTTTAGACAATACTGACAAATCTAACATCAAAACTGAAAAATTATCTGAAACTAAAACGGAAGATAATTCACATGCTGGAATTGTTATTGACACAGCATCAAATGAAACAAAAGTTGAGAATGAAGTTGAGGCACCAACAAAACAAGAGCTTTCAGATGATAAAGTCGATAACTCAAACGAAGGTGACATTTCACAAATCGAGAAAATCGAATTGACGGAAAATAGTTTAAACACTACTGAGCCCGAAACGATAACTCCTTATGAGCCTGTTTTGCTGCCAGATCCTGAAGACTCTAATACTGGCACAAATGAAAATACTGCGCCCAAAGATTTGGCTGCATTCAGTTCATCAACAAAAAATGTTTGCGCCAATCAAAGTGTTCAATTCTATCCAGAAAATGTTGCTGAAGGTGTTAGTTACATGTGGTATTTTGGAGACGGACATAGTTCTGAAGAAGTTATGCCTGTTCACAAATATCAAAGTGGTGGCCAATATAATGTTTCTTTGGAAGTTCATAATATCCAAACTTCAGAATTATTAGATTCAAAGAAGGTGTTATCCGCCATTCAAGTACAAGATGCTCCTGACGCAAGCTTTACTTGGAATAAGAATAGCTATTTAGCAGCGGATCCTGCGCTTATTTTCAGAGCAAATATTGGTGATGCTCAAAGCATTCAATGGAACTTTGATGATGGCTCATTTGATACAGGACAGGAAGTGAGACATATCTACAGAAAAAAAGGATCTTACACTGTTTCTATGGAGGTTACATCTAATTCAAATTGTAAATCAAAATCTGTAGAGGTTGTCTCTATCGATAAGGATTGGAATTTACTCGCTCCAAACGGTTTTACTCCTGACGGTAATAACATTAATGACTTATGGTTCCCTCAAGCGCTTATTGAAGGTCCATACAGCCAATATCCATTCCAACTTAGAGTTGTACATAGAAATACTGGGAAAACAGTATTTACATCAAATACGAGCAACAAACAATGGGATGGAAGATTCGAAGGACAATCACAAAAAGCCAAGACTGGTGATGCGTTTGCATGGTTCGTCATTGTCAAAACTGAATTTGGCGAAGAAGAATATACAGGAGCAATTACTGTTGTAGACGCTGACTAAAATATTTGCATAAAAATTTCAAAAGAACTTACAGCTCTTTTACCATTAAACTAAAAAAGCCTCATGAATTCATGAGGCTTTTTTTATCTATGTTTTTACTGTTTAATCTACTTAGACTCGAGACTATTTATTTTGTCGAGAAAATCAACAACAATCTCTTTCAGGTCACCAGTATCTGCCAAGGCCCCCATCATTCCGTACATTGCTGCGGAGTTCTCATTGCTTGTAGATGCCTTTTGTTTCGATTGAATTTTTGCAATAGAACCTTCTGGAAGCACCATGCTTAGACCCTTCACAATACCAATTTGAATTTTGTTGGTTATCTGGCTAATCTTAAACTTTTTAACCACTTCAACAGCCGCCCTAAGATCAGCTAGAAACTCTTCCGCGAAATCTCGGTGAATATAATTGATTGTTAAATGTATGCTTGGAGGGTTCTGTTGACGTTCAAAATGCCAACCTCGTTTATTTAATTCATCAGCCAATTCAAATATGTTAATCTTAGCCGATTTAAAAGCCAAAATTGTCATATCTGGATCTCCAATAATTTCTAATTCATCAATGCTTTCAACTCCTTTTTTTATGGTGTCGGTAGCTTTCATTGTGGCTTCAGCCATTTCCATGTAACCATCTTTTCCTATAGCTGTAAAAGCAGCCCATGCACCGGCTATTGTACCTCCAGGTCTTGTTCCAGTGATTGTAGGAGACCCATAAATACCTCCAATCCAACCAGTGTATACAGAAAACTGGTGTTTCCTCAATTGAGCATTTCTATATATTACTACTGAAGAACCTTTGGACGAATATCCATATTTATGCATGTCTGCCGATATCGATGTGACTCCAGGAACACTAAAATCCCATTTTGGAATATCATAGCCAAGTTCTTTAACAAAAGGCAACATGAATCCACCAATGCACGCATCAACATGAAATAAAATATCTTTATCCAGAGCAACCTTACCTAAGTCTTCTATTGGATCAACCAATCCATAAGGATATGAAGGTGCAGAAGCTACCATCATAATAGTATTCTCATTGACTGCAGCTCTCATAGCCTCAACATCCGCTCTTCCATCTGCTCCTGGCTTTACAAATACACCTTTGATATCAAAATGATCGCAGCCTTTCATGAAAGCTGGATGAGCTGATGCGCATATCACCATTTCTGGCTGCTTAACATTTGGCCTTTCCCTTTTCGCCCATCTTTTAGCGGTTTTCATAGCCAACATAATACTCTCAGTTCCCCCAGATGTAATAGTACCTCTGGCATCATCACCTCCGTTAAATAAATCTGAGCACATACTCAAGGCTTCTGCTTCCAATTGCACCAAGCTAGGCGTAGCTGTTGGGTTCAAAGCATTATCTGAAAAATAAAGATTAAAAATCTCTTTAATCTTATTGTATCTTTCCTCTCCTGGGTAATAAACCAAACAAAAGGACCTTCCTTTTTTCCAGTCAATGTCTTGTTTTCTTTTTTGAGAAATATGATCTTTC
>JALEGO010000669.1 GCA_022763165.1 Flavobacteriales bacterium | reverse complement strand
TCAGGATCAAGGCTTTAAAGCGGTTAAACATCAAGCTTTTGTTGGAACCACTTACTTTGACGCTGTTCAGAACACTGTTACAGCTGGAAAAGCATCGACTACAGCGATGTCTGGTTCTACTGAGGAAGCTCAGTTCTAGAAGTAACAAAATATAGTAAAATACGTAAAGGGCTGTGTAACGTAATACACAGCCCTTTTTTAATAAGTCTTCACGGTGTTTTGTGTATTGCTCGATTTTATTACTAATTTTCAGCAAACTGGTATAATATATCCATATGATAAAGAAGCTGTTAAAGAGTGTCGTGCTGACTTTGATTAGTTTTTGCGCAGTAGCTCAGTCTACGGACTTAAAGGAGCCCAATCAAGATTTTGATATTCGCGATTGTAAAGAGGCACTTCAGATCATATCTGGATTAGGAGTTACTAGTGTAGCTGATTTTAGTGATGTGAATCTGAACCGAAACGCTGATGGGAATTTTGTTTACGATATAGCAGAAGGATCCTACTCTTATTGGTACCAAATTGTAGCCCAATCAGATTTTGAATTGAACTTTAGCATTATGCCTAAGGTGGATAGTACCATGCAATTCGCGCTTTACAAAGTGAACTCCGATAAAAACTTTTGTGAATCTTATTTAGAGGAAAAGTATCAACCAAAACGACTTGTGCTTTATTCAGATAATGCCGCTCAAAAAGGCGTTGGTCTTACAGGGGAGGCCAATGTGGATTACAATGATGTTGAAAATAGAGATAATATAATAAGACATACTCCTTATCATAAAAGTCTCTTTATTGAAGGAGGTGAAATCCATTTTTTGCATGTTTTTAAAATGAATAAAAATGAAGTTGATCATAAACTTACTATTGGAGATGTAAGTGTTGAAATGAATACAAATAAACCGCCAAGAACTTTGTCTGATAACACTGAAAAATTAAGGGCTTTTTTGACGGGAACACCTTTAGATGAGGATTCGACTGCCCAAAATGATACTGATGATAAGCCTGCAGTTTCGATTGTGAATTCTGAAGAAACAAAACCCGAAGATAAAAGTGTTGAAAGTGAGGGTTATGCAGATGCGATGATTTTTGAGTATGATGAAGAAGAATATGAGGATATTACTGTGAGTGATTTGAATCTGCCAGAAAAAGAGAAAGTTGATGTAGAAGAAGCGAAGGCTGAGGCTGAGAAGGAATTAAATCAACTCATTGCAGAAGGAAAAGAAAAGCCAGTTGAGATTAAGACCCCAGAAGCCAAAATGGAATCTCAACCCAAAAACGAGAATACTAACAATACTTCTAATGATACAAAAAGTGAAGTCACAGATGTAAATCCTGTTGTCGAAAATAAAAGCAAGCCAACAAATAATGCGGACTTCTCAACGCCCAGCGTATCCAATGATATTAAAACTCTAGAGGGTTTTACATCCTCTGCACCAATTTATGGGCAAGTGCAATATAAGGATGGCACAAGTCCTAGTAATGCAAAGCTAGTGGCAGTTGATTTGGAAGGGAATTCCAGGCCTGAATATGTTCTTACTAATAGTTCAGGAGTTTTTGAAATGTACGATGTGGAGTCCTTTAAAAGAGTAGTTTTTGGTTTTAGCGAATACGACAGTGAAATTGATAAATCAAAAGATCCATATGTTGTGGGTGTAGTAAAAGATAGGACCAAAATATATGGAGCCCGGATGAATAACGATGACAAGAACTTTGAAGTAAGGAATATTCCATTTATGGATTTTGGAGATAGAGCTTTGACTGATGTGTTTGGTGAGCTTTCTAAAGTAGACTTTTCCAATCCTGAAGAATATGCGGATGCACTCAGTAAGTTTGGTGATAAGGCTATCGAGGGTGTGGTGTTTAAGGTTCAAATTGGAGCATTCCAGAATACTCGAAGGTTTGAAAAGAAATTGCCTAACTATGCTAGCTTAGGAAGTGTCGAAAAGTATGAGATGGGTGATGGTTTAACACGATTTACCATAGGTAATTTAGATCTATTGAAACAAGCTGAATCTCTTAAGCAAAAAGCGAGATCTGCAGGATTGAATGATGCGTTTATCGTATCCTTTAAAGATGGGAAACGTAGTCTAGAACTTCGTTAATAATTATCGGTAATCTTAATGGATTTTAGCACTACAAAGTGCTTGTCCGAAGCAATCAAATCGCAATTCCCAAACAGTTTTTTTAGCTTACTGTGATATTGCATATGTCGATTTCCTACGATCCATAATTCACCACCTTGATTGAGTTTTTCCAAACTTTGTTTAAACATTTGCCAAGCAATGTAATCTCCAATGACGTGTTGTTGATGAAATGGCGGATTGCAAAGAATGGTATCCACTTTATCACTTATTTGTTCCAGCATATTCCCTTCAATGAATTTCGCAGCTTCTAGCGATGAAAAAACACGTTCATAGTTCAGTTGTGCTGAGGCAATTGCCATATAAGACTCATCAATAAAAACAATATTGCTTTGTGGTGATACCTGTTTTGCATGTATGCCTAAAATACCTGAACCACAACCAAGATCTACAACACTTGATCCAAAGGTGATTTGCTTAAATTGCTCAAGAAGTAAGGCTGTTCCATGATCTAACTTGCTCTTGCTGAATACATTCGAGTGACATATCAATTCATGACCTAAGTGTGTGCTGTAAAATGAAGAATGATGATCCTTCTTAATGTGTTTGGTTCGTTTTTCGGAAAAAATCAGTCTTGCTTTTTTTCGAGTTAAGGAAAATTTGGAGGGTCCTAAGTAGGAGTTGAATAGGTTCAGTAAGGTTTTAGGCATGTGTTTGATCATGCATCCGCCTATTATTAGTGGTTGACCTGAAAGTGCCGTTAACATAGAAAGTTGCTGCTTTAACAGTGCAATTGATTTAGGTATCTTAATGAGCACTACATCGTAGCTCTGACTTAAGTCTTCAGTGCTTTTCAACAACTTCGCGAGATTTTGAATATCATTCTTTCTTGCATTGAGTTCATAAGCCCTTTGAGCAAGAAATGAATCACTCCAATTCGTGATGTCATGATTGCTAAGATGTACGGATAGCGCACCAAAACTATCATTGATGATCAATACTTTTGAATTTGCATTGAGAAGGTTCCCATTATATAAATGGTCTAATAAGTACTCATCAGCGGCATCCCAAGCCCGAAGTTCTTTTTGTGAAATTGGAAACCTTTCTAATGCATATGTTCCCCATGAGCTATGGCAAGTTTTATTGTCCATTTTTACAAAGGAATAAAAACTCTAAAATTCCCATATTTTCTAAAGGACTATTTTAATCCTTCACCTTACCTTTGAAGCATGGAAACGTTAGAAGTTAAACCCTCGATTGCGCCATTCAGACCGCAACTAAAAACACTAATGGGACCTGGTCCCTCAGATGTTTATCCAGAAGTTTTACAAGCACTAAGTCGACCTACTTTGGGACATTTGGATCCAGATTTTGTGAAAATGATGGATGAGGTTAAAGAATTGACTAAATATGCATTTCAAACTGAAAATGAGTTAACGATGATTGTATCTGCTCCTGGCTCCGCTGGAATGGAAACTTGTTTCGTTAACCTAGTTGAGCCTGATGACAAGGTGATCGTCTGCCAAAACGGAGTGTTTGGTACAAGAATGAAGGAAAATGTAGAGCGCTGTGGAGGAACCGCAATTATGGTAATGGATGATTGGGGCCAGCCTGTAGATCCAAATAAATTGTCTGAGGCACTGCAAAAGCATCCTGATACGAAAATTGTGTCCTTTGTGCATGCAGAGACTTCTACAGGAGTTGTTTCTGATGCTAAGTGCCTAACTCAAATTGCAAAGGAATATGGAGCTCTAACTATAGTCGATGCCGTTACATCTCTAGGTGGTTCTCCTTTGTTGGTTGATGAATGGGGAATTGATGCGGTATATTCTGGTAGTCAGAAATGTTTGAGCTGCGTTCCTGGTCTTTCTCCAGTTTCGTTTAGTAAGAACGCTATCGAAAAAATAGAGAATAGAAAGAGTAAAGTTCAAAGTTGGTTTCTGGATTTAAATCTTGTTATGAATTATTGGGGTGGCAATAAGAGGTCTTACCATCATACAGCACCAGTAAACTCATTATATGCCATGCATCAAGCGCTCCTTATTCTAGCTGAGGAGGGTCTTCGGAATTCATGGGATAGACATATTAAGAATCATTTGATGTTGCATGATGGTCTT
>JALEGO010000668.1 GCA_022763165.1 Flavobacteriales bacterium | reverse complement strand
CTTTCAACTTGTATGTGCTTGTTTACTCGATCTCCGATGTCAGGTCGACTATTTATAAGTAGGATGTTATGTCCTTCGGGTAAATTGTCAACACCGCGTGTGACAAATTTGATGCATGTTTGAAACTCGTCATGTGGAATATTAAAAGTTTCAGATACTGTAATAGCAAACTCTAATTCTTGTTTGGTAATTTCATCATCAGAATTGACGTATTCTAATATTCTAATAAGAACAATGAGTTTTTGTCTTTGTGTTAGTTCTGAATTGATCTGAGTACATATTTTCAGAATTTTAACTGAACTAAGGGAGTTTCTTTTTTTTCTACCTTCTTTCTTATGAAGTCCTGAAGTATGGTGTTCGCTGTAGGCATCGTAAAGCGCTAGATAGTCTTTTACTAACTCCTGACTCAATTGCTGTTTCAGGAATAGCTCCACAATAGATCTGCTCTTATTGCCATGACTATCTGAGTCCGCAACAACAGCGAATAATTGCATCAATGCTTTGAGTATCCTTTCGCTCATTTTATTTCACTAAACACCTGGTTCTAAGGCATAAAAAAAAGCTAATTCCTTAAAATTTCTAGGAATTAGCCTTCATATACGGTAAAACACAATTATTGTTCCTTAAAATTTACGAAATCGAATTTAGCATGACTCTTAACCCCAATTTTCAACGGGGAAATATCAATCCACATTTAGCCTAGAAGAGACTGTTTATTGTTCTTTAAAAGAAATAAGTAGTACTGCGCAACCCGAAGTATTATCTTTATTTGGGTTTAATTTAGCATTTAAGATGCCTTCGAAAGTAGAATTCACTTGGAAATCCCAATAAGGAGCATATTGAAAATTTTCATTGTTAAAAATGTCATTTCCATCACGATCTTTCAATGAAAACACCAAATTTCCATCATCTAAGCCACTACATGCTGCAATTCTATAAATAGCACCACCGTAGAAAGTTGCGTGGAATTCTGCCATCTCATCATCCAGCAATAGCGCTCTGTATTGCTGACCATCTGAGATATAATCATTAGTGAGATGCTTTTCACAAATATTTGCTATGGTATCACATTGAGCCTTTACATTTACTGCCATGAACAATGTTAACAGGACTGAAAAATATATCGCTTTTGATTTCATTTGTCTCTTCAATATTTATTTAGGAAATAATTTGGCTTCTAATATCCTTAGCCTTTTCACCAATTGCATTCATTTGCTCCTTACTCATTTTAACGGATGTTGTACCATTAACTATTGTAAGTTTTTGATCGGGCTTATGTTCCGGGGCAACAAAGTCGTAAGTAACTTCTACCTGATCGAATAAATTGTATAGTTCAACAAGCGATTCAACAAGATCAGAATACTCTTCATTATTAGAATATCTCTGAAGAAGTTTAATTAAGTTCTCTAAAGAGTGTTTTTGCTCGCCAATTCTTTGAATGATTTTATTGTCAGCATTTTCACTCACAACGGTTGTTGTAAAGTAAAGGGCTTCTAACCAGCCTCCAGCGAGAACTAAAGCACCTATGTACTTAGTTTCTTCGTCATTTTTAAGAAACCCATCAATATCTCTGTATGTGTTTTGTACGAGTTGGATGAGCGTATCCTTTTTATCAAGATTACTTTCGAATTTCTTGATCAATTCAGGACTAAAAGCTGAAGTCATACCAAGCTCGTCTGCTAATTTCTTACTTGCATTTAGATACCCAATAGCTTCTTGAGTCTGCTCATAATAGTTAACATATGCCAAATCTGCTCCATAAACACCGAGGTTCAATGCTTTTTGCAAAGTAGTTGCATAGCTAGAGGCATTTTGTGGGCTATTCATCAAATCTGCGTTGAAGGCTGCACCACTCGCTTTGATTAACGCTGCCGATTGTATTGGTGAAGGAATGCTAAATAATTCATTACCAACCTGAAACAGCGCTATTGTGCTGTCTTTTTTTGGTTTCTCAGGATCCACTGGATCTTCCGCGGGAGGACATGCCATGAATAGCATTAGGCCCAACACTAGGGGCATGTAGAGCAACTTGTTAACTTTCATAGATCTTTGCTATATTACCGTTCAATCCACAAATAAATAAAAATTATTCAAACCAGTGGATGGTGAATTGTTATTCTTTTTTAGACAACCAGATGTAAATAAGAAATGAAATAGTTGCGGCAAGCCCAAACCAGCCTGCTTGCGACCATTCTTGAAGAATAATTTTTCCAATAAGGAAAAGGATCGCATAGGCAAAAATGATGCTGATGATCCAATTGGCAAACATCAACAAAAATTTGCCAGATGATTTTTGCCCAGTTTTGTAAGCAGACCAGAAGCCAATAGGCCTTACTCGGTTATAAAATTCCAATAGAATTTCTTTGGAAACAGGTTGCGTTGCAAAAGTCCCAACAAGCCAGACAAGCGTTGTGAAACCAACGGTGAACAGGAAGCTTGCGGGAAATTCCAATTTTAAAATATAATTCCCTAGAATGAATCCAACTAATGAGCCGAGAATAGCAAAAATTTCAGACCATGCACTAATTCGCCACCAAAACCATCTTAAAATTAATACCAGTCCTATACCTCCTCCAGATTGGATCAGAAATTGAGCTGCATCATCTATTCTTTTTGTAAGGAATGTTGGTACCATTGATATCAAAAGAATTACAAGAGTGAAAAGTCTACCGATGAAAACGTAATTTCTTTGGGCATCTTCTTCCGATTTAAATGATTCTTTAGGCTGAATGAAACGCTTATATAAGTCATTGGTAAGAAAACTCGATCCCCAATTGAGCTGTGTTGAAATAGTACTCATGTAGGCGCCAAAAAATGCAACTAAAAGCAATCCCTTAATACCTGGAGAAAGATAATCTCTCATGGACATGATAAACCCTTTTGCAGGATCATCCATATCAGGATATAATACGATGATGCATAAGCCAATAATAATCCAAGGCCAAGGTCTTAGGCAATAATGGGCTATATTGAAAAACAATGACGCATTTTGGGCTGCTTTTTCATCCTTAGTACTCATTAATCTTTGGGCCACATAGCCACCCCCGCCAGGCTCCGCACCAGGGTACCAACTGGCCCACCATTGCACCAAAGAAAATGTTAGGAAAGCACCTATAGATATGGCTGCACTACCCAATCCTTTTGAAACTGAATCAGCACTAAAATCCGGAAAAAATTCAAAGCGCCATGCAGGTAATTTTTCTTTAAGCCCAGATATTCCACCAACCTTATCAGTGTTTAATAAAACAATGGCTAAGATGATACAACCTACCATCGCAATAGTAAATTGAACGGCATCTGTAATCGCCACACCTTTTAAACCCGAAAGACTTGAGTAAACTGCTACAAAGAGCATTACTAGCAAGGTTATACCAAAAGCATCAATATATTCCAATTCGAAAAAGACCTCTAGAATT
>JALEGO010000667.1 GCA_022763165.1 Flavobacteriales bacterium | reverse complement strand
GTATCCAGTATTTAGACTTGATCTGGATTGGAACATCTTCATGGACATCGTAAATAACCTTCTTTCCCTTTTTTGACAGTTTGTAAGCCCAAATCAGAAATTCTGGATCATGAAAATGATAGACATCTGCATCAATTAGGATAGCTTTTTTATAGGCCTTTTTTGTCAAGCTGAGGGCTCTTTTAATTCTGCTATTCTGATTCCAATCAATTGAATGAACATTGACGTTTTCAACTTTTCCTGAGGGAGCATTTGGTGCGATTAAGTGCAGTTCGTATTCTTCCGATAGAGTTTTGCATTCCTTGTGGAAGATGCGAATGTCTTCCCATTTGTGGACAGTAGTGATATGACAAACCCGAGGCTTTATAAGATGTTAGATTTTCTAATGAATACTCTACAATAAACTGCCAGTAGAACAAATGAGATGGCTGTACCCAATGCTGCTCCGGTGATACCAATTGTTGGAACAAAAATAAAGTTGAATATGACATTTGAAACAAATACAAGCGCTACGAATTTCGTTTGTGTATTTGGCAATCCAAACTGGTTAAAAACCATTAAAAACGGTTGATAACCTCCAGATACCATCAACCCTAAATTTAGTATTCCAAAAACAAGCAAGTATTCTGTTCTGAATTCGTTGATTTCAAATATGTTGAGCACTAAATAGAAACCCAAAACAGAAACTAAACTAACGGGGGCAATAATTTTGTAAAACGATTTTACGTATTGTCCGATAATCTTTTGAGTCAAGGGTTTGTTGTTTTTCTGTTTTAACTGAGCAAGAATGGGATTTATATTATTTCTCAACAAAGTTGCAATTTGCATTAAACCTTCAAAGAATGAGGCGGCAAAGCTATAAATACCGATTTTCGCATCACTGACAAATAGACCTAAGACAATCACATCAACTTTAGTATTGACATCTAAAAGCAGATTACCCAAAAGTGCTCTCATACCAAATTGATAATTCTCTTTCAATGAAGCGTTATTAAAAGAGAATAGAAAGGATATCTTCTCAGTAATAAACAGGCTTATGAAGCAAATGACAAAAAGCAGCAGTTCACTTAATGCCAGACTTGAGGCCAAGATGTATGGATCGACTTTTAAGGCAATCATAATCAGTAATGATGCTAGAATGAATATGAACCTTAAGGCTTGAAGAACTGCAAAGAGCTTCATAAACCGCTTCCCATTGTAGAAGGATATAATCACTTTATTTAGAGAGAAAAAAATGAGACCCCAAAATGTCCAAATTATGGCTTTGGGTAAATTTTCACTTTTGAATATCAAAGAGCTCACGTCTTGAAAAAAATAAACGAGCGCAATGATAATGAAGGAGCTTATAGAAGAAAGTAAAATCGAAGAATTAAGCACACGTGTTTGTTGTTCAGCTTGGCCTCTATAGTAAGGCACATAATACTGAACAGCAAGATGAAAACCACCAACAGCCAATTGAGATAGAACAATATAAATTGCATATGTTAGGTTAAATACCCCAAGAACTTCTTCATCATAAAACTTTAAAATGATAACGTTGAATGATAGACCAATCAGACCCATAAGGCCAAAGCTGGCCATATTCCAGAGCAAGTCTACATTGAATTTCGAAAGAGCCTTATTTTGTTTCTTCGATTTCATCTGCTCTTACATGAAATGGCTTTTCGTTTTCCTTGATTCTTCTTGAAATTTCCTTGGCCATAGCCTCTACAGAATAGTTTCCAACAGTATCCTCAATATGATAAACGACATACTCTGCATCATCCATAAAAACTGGTCTGCAATAACTTTGGACAAAGTTGGCAAACTTGGCGTCATAGAGATTATATTGTGGCATGGAAAGTAAATAGTTGCATTTCAGAGAATCCTTTAGAAAAGACTTAAGTTGTTCCAAACTTCTATCTTTCATTAGAAAATTCCTTCCATTTTCATTGTAATAAGTATCATCTCCACACCAGTAATAGACGCCCTTCTGTGGAGTATAATAATAAAATACGGGGAGGTTATTCACCAAAAAGAGGCTGTCGGTTTGAGGAAGTTCTTTAATGAAATCTATAACCGGATATGCCGTTTTTTCTTCGATTTCATCAAGCTTTTGAAGTCTTTCAAACTTATCCACAATTCTATCCAATTGATAAGTAAGCCTATCGAGTATTCGTCCATTTCTGCTTATTGTTTTTCCCTGAGCCGTGGTTTTATGGGCAAAAACACCTAAAGTATTATTTACTAAAGTGAGCAGAATAAGGAAAAGCATGATCATGTTCCTAATCTTACCGCCATAACCTTCCAGGAGAGTCCATAAAAAGAAAACTACAGCTGTCAAAGTCAAGGGAAGAAAGGTAAGCTGGTATCGGGAATTGAAGTACCCCTTAACCCCAATAAGCATAAGTGATAATATGTAACTTAAGCCAAGAGCCTTTTTCCAAGGCTGATCCAGATACTTTAACCTGAAAACCATATATATACCTATTGGTATGATAAGCCAGTTAAGACAGCCCAAGAATTTGAAATTGAAGAAATGTCCCAAGTACCCATTAAGCCACATTTTGGTTGGAGTTTCAAGTCTTCTGTAGATCATATTGATGTCTTCTACAGACCTATCAACTGGTATTTCTAAGGCATGAACAACTGCTATGATGACCAGCCCAATAATAATCAGTATATATAATCTATTTCGACTCATTAGTAATAAATGATCTCTTGAAAAATCCAACCTGTACCAAATAATACGTCCACAACATAATGGATACCTCCAGCTGCCATTACTAAGGCAGTTATCAATGCTGTTTTTCTGATCTTAACCGAAATACTTTCTGGGTAAAAAAGCAAAAATGAGAATACCACAAAGCACGCGATAAATACACCAAGGGAATGAATAAATGCTTGCGCTCCAAGAAATAATCCTAAAGCTACAATTTCAAGTGAGTTCTTGTTTTTAACGCTTTGGGCCAACAAACTCATACTTGCGCTAATCATAAATATTCTGAACATATCAATATGATAATCAGTGATGCTCAGTAAAATACCTAAGGTTAAAAAAAGCAGTATTGAACCTATGATAGCAAGTTTTTGAGATACTTTCTTCAACCAATAAAATTGAAGGAGTCCTAATAGAAAGCCGTAATAACCGGTGGCACTTCGAAAATAAAAATCTGAGGAATTTAGGTTTAGCGTGTCTGCAACCAGAAACTCCCAAGAACCGAGCAGGGGATAGGCGAACCCATGCAGTCCTACATAGAAGAAATTATTTTGAGGATGAAACCTGTTTTGAACATATTCAATGACTTTTTGATCTGCGAAATATTTGGCCTGAATAGCATACTCTAGCATGTCATGTCCAACAATTGCCCGGCTGAATAACATGCCAAACCATTGATAAATAAAATAACCTAGTGTTAGGAAAATTATGGTCTTAATAACATCAAACTCTACAGAAAACTTCTTGTCTTTACTTTGGATTTGGATTTTCATGGATTCTGATGTGCGCAGAGACAACTTATCTTTAATATAACCCAGAATGCTTGTGAAGTTTTTTCTTCCGAACAAGCCTATGGTGGTAAAAAAACAAAATGGAATTAAGAGATAAAGCACAGAACTATTCTTAGGCAATAACCAAAGCGAATAATATAGTAGCAGAGAGGTTAAGAATGGCGCCAATCCCAGACTAAATATCAACAATAACCCTTTGTTGAGAGTGTTGTTTCGATTGAAGCTTTGTGAAAAAGAGGCCAGACAAAATGGAAACCATAAATTGGTTATAGCAAATACAAAAAGCGCGTTGATTATGCCCTCTAACATATTTATATCTTATACAACTTTGGGATTTTGTTCACGATTTCGATTGCCTTTTCAAAATCTATTCCTACGGTGTCAAAATACCATTTTAATGAATCAAATCGCGGTCTGTTTTCTCTATAAATAGCTTCTAAGCCTTCTTCTCTTGTAATCATTCCTTCTCTGATCTGATTACTTCTGAAAGTATCAAATTCTGAAAAGCCGGCAACAGTATAATAAATGTAATTGTAAAACGCAGCAGTACCATCTCCTATACGCCATGTGCTTGTAGTGTCTGGAGAGATTTCCCAGTTGTATTTTTCAAAGAGCGTTTTTTCTATGTGTTGTTCATCCCATGGCACATAGTCAAATAATGTGACATAGTCACCTCTTGGCTCTACATAATAAGAATAGAATGAAGTAGCAGAATCTATAAGTGATTTGTTGATATACCCTGGATTGATTAAAAACTGCTTCGCATAAAAAGCTGCCAAACCAACCTTTTTACTCATAGCAAGATTATCAATTCTATCTTTATCAAAGTCAGGGGAGATACCACAAAAGCCAACTTTAAAATCAGTGTTTTCCAATCGGTTGGGACACCATATGTTTAGTGTGATGCCGTTTTCGCGTTTGATCTTGTTGACATAGTATATGAAATGTTTGTCACCTGCCATAAACAAAGGAATCATTCCAAGGTGAGGTCTTTTGAGCCATGCCTCAACATTTAATCGAATGTTTCTTCTTTTGACTTTCAAATTAGCCGACACCAGAATATTCTCGATGCCCAATTCACCGCAGACGCGATAAATGTTTCTTCTGGCCAAGTCTGTAACCATACCCCAATCGTAAGTATACGTCTTAGGTTTAAGGCCCAACTCCTTTACCATATAATGAAGACCATACGAGCTATCCCGTCCTCCACTGAAAGGTGCAACACAATCGGGCTCTTTCCCCGGTCTTCTGAATTTAGAAAGCAGTCTCTCTAAATCATCCAATTTGGGTTCTTGCATTGTGGGCTTATAATTGTTGCAAATATTGCAAACACCCTTTTCATCGAAAGCTAAAAATGGGAAGGTTTCTGGAAGCAAACATTTAGAGCACCTTTTTATATTCCGAATGGCTCC
>JALEGO010000666.1 GCA_022763165.1 Flavobacteriales bacterium | reverse complement strand
ATGACAAGGAATTTTTATATCAATTCTGCAAAGAAAGGCTTAAAAAAGAGCATTTCGATTTTTTTGTATTTGGACATCGACATTTGCCATTAGATCTTAAGATTGAGAAAAGTCGTTATATTAATTTGGGAGACTGGTTAAAGTATTATACCTACGGAGTTTTCGATGGAAGTGCTTTCGATTTGAAAACATATACACCTTAAAGATACTTACCAATTCCATTTTCCGGTAAATGTATTAAAGTAGGAAATACCGAACTTGAATTCAAGATTCGATCGATTGATAGAATTTGATGCTGCAACAGTGAAGGCGCTTAAACGAAAAAGCTGTTTTTTGATTCTTATTATGCGTTCAATTCCTCCGAACACTTCTGCATGAGAAAAGTCTTGATCAGGAATTGATAAGCCTCCTCCACCTGCCACAAGGGAAACTTTGGTCCAATTGAGAATGGGAACTTTGTTCATAATCGCTCCATCAAAGTGATGAATACCACCGAAACTCAAATAAGCATTTGGCGTATTTAAGGTGGCCGGAAGTAGTTGCAATGAATTTAATGGGTCAGAAAAAAACCATGGGTCTGAACCTCTGAAGTATTTGTATTCTATGATTCGAAGATTTTTCTTGTTCACAAAAGAACCTAATGTCACTTTCCAAGCCAGAGTGCCCATGCGTCTCAATTTAGAGAAATCGCTTGCCTTCAATTCTAGATAATCGAAGTTCACTTCACTTCCGAAAAGTCCAGGTAAACCTTTGCGATACTTGAATCTCAACTCAGGAAAGTCAGTTCCGATTATCACCTTTTTATTTTTTTTGATGATGTACTTCTGATTGAACCTGTAGAGTAACTCAAATGTCAATTCAGATATCTTATATCTTTCGAAAGCAATTGGAGTATTGAGTGAACCAAATACATCATTTGACCAATTTGCCAGCTCAATATCTTCAATGGAATTCCGATCGGAGAACTGAAATTCCAACAGTGTATAAAGGCCATTGAATAGTTCGATCTTTTGACGAATCAGACCAAATCTTTTTCTGACATAATTGCTCCGGCTGAAAGTTGATTGTATTGAGGCAAAGTTGTTAATGAAATCGTATATGTCACCAGCTTCGATATAAGTGCTAAGAAATTTTTTGGGCATATAAGTATATCCGATTCCGGCATTTCCTTTGATATCTTTGTTCGTAAAGCCATAATCAATATCTCCGTCAAATCTTAGCAGTTGATTGTTTTGAAACTCTTTCCTGTACCCTCCAGCAAGTCTATGACGATATCCACCCACACCAAAGGGTTGAACTTGATTTATTAGTGGATCCAAATAGCATCTGTTCTTTCTGAAACTATTCTTATGCCTTATTCCATTTAGCAAATAGTCCCAGATCTTTAAATGATTGTATATAGAGTCTTGTTCTGCAAGGTATTCCGGACTTTCATGATAGTTGTTAATAGAATCTCGTTCTTGAATGAATTGAAGTTCATTTTCTAACAGCCGAAGTGGTCTGGCTTGCATCCAGTAACTTTCGCTCTGATCAAATGCTTCAGGAAGGTAAGTTATCACTTCATTCCCAAAAAATTTCTTATCATAATTTTGATTGAACTTGAACTGTTCATGGTGAATTCTCGAATTTCCATGTACCATTTTTCGACCATCTTTTATGCGGTAAATGATTTCCCTTCTGAATGGAACGGTAATTGAATCATCCCATTTATAGTTTTGTATAATCTTGATTTCTTTGGCAAATAGCAAAGCACTTTCGTTGATGCTGAGGTCAACTGATTTGATGGCCCAGGTGCTATCTTCAATAAAGATTCGACCATAAAAAAGAGCATCTTTGGCAAACAAAGGTTGTACTTCCAATTCATAGATTTTCTTGCCATCTTCCATAAAGGAAGATCGGTATAGATATCTATAGTTGAGTAGGGCATCTGGTGCAAGGGGAGAGAGCATAGGTTGATGTGTAACGTTTAACAGATGCATCAATGGCTTGTAAAAATTCAGCTCCATACTGCGTGCGCTTTCATATATAATGTATGGGTTGGTTTCTATTCTAGCAGCTGGAGCAAGATGATCTTCGCTGAATGAAACAGAGATCTCTGCATTACTTTGAAATTTCTCAGCATAGTCATGTGTTGCTAAAATGATTTCTTTGTGTTTATTGGGAAGTTCAAAATAGGTCTTAGATACTTTCTCGATTAAATTCATATTTTCCTTGTGTCCTACGCTATCGATCGAGGTACTATCTTTTTCGGCATTTGTAGAGTCACTCTTGGAAACTTTAAGGACTTCGGATACTAAAGAGGTTTTGACATAAGTATCACACTCGTATGAGTTAAATTGTTTTCTTCTTTTTGGGGCATTTTCAATGGCTTGTTTGATAATTTCTTTTCCCTTGTCTTTTCTATCTGAGACGACTTCAACTGTAAGTAATTCCATCCCCTCATTGGTCATGACAAGATCTATGATTTCATTTTGATTTTGGTTGAGGTCAATTTTTTTTTCAATGGTATTGTAGCCAATGAATGAAAAAACTATTGTGTGTTGCCCTTTGGACAGTTCTAAGTAATACTTTCCTCTGTGATCAGTGGCCACACCATACGTGCTGTTTTTTTTGTAGACATTTGCATAAGGAACAGGTGTTCCTTCTTCATCCGTTAAGGTACCTCTAATGCTCTGAGCTTGAATATCAAAACTGGATAATATGAAGGAGAGAACAAGTAAACGTTTTATTAAGGCGACCATCTTTAGGTTTACAGTATGACGCCTTCATCTTCAAAAAAGTTACAACACTCGGAAAAGTTTTGGAAAACGCTCTATTTGATAAGAGTTACATGACCATGATAAACATGCTCAGCTCCGAAGATATCGGTGATAATAATCTTATACACATAAACGTCAGATTTGGCCTTGGCTTTAGAGTCTTTGACTGACCCATTCCACCCAACATTTACAGTGTATGATTCGAAAATGATTTCACCCCCACGGCCAAAGATGAACATACGCATATCAGCAACGCCTACTCCTTCTCCAATGAATATGTCATTTTTCCCATCGTTATTTGGGGTAAATGCGTTTGGTATATGATAATCAAAACCAGATTCAACTAACAATGTCTTACTTGTGGTGGCCGTACAATTAAAGTTATTTATTACTGTATAGCTAACTAGGTATTCACCGGGTTCTGGGTACTCGTGAGTTGGATTCAATATATCAACAATAGAATCACCGTCACCAAAGTTCCATATCCATGTATTACCACCTTCTGAAAGGTCTGTGAACTCTGCAACTGGCTGAAAAACAGAGATAGAATCTGGTCCGCATGTAAAGTTCGAGATAGGCTTTGGATGAACATAGATATCATAGCCCAAAGTATCAGTAAATGAACAACCATCCGATGTGGTTAGGGTCAGAACAACAGGGAAATCACCGGCATCCTCATAAACGTGATTAGGGTTTTCTGGGAATGCAAAGTTTCCATCACCAAAATCCCAGAGCCAATTGGTAATGTTACTACCTGTATTCCCTGGAACATAACTGTTATCTTCAAATGATGCGTTATAAGGTTGACAACCGCTGGCATTCACAGCTCTGAAGTCGAAAATGACATCCGGAAAGAACGATACATATTTTGAAACGGTATCGGTACAACCTTGATCTGATGTCACGACTAGTTGGACTTCAGCGGAATCAACATTTGTTGCAAAAGTGAACTGGCTATTAGATTGATTATCCGAAGAGCCATCAGGGAAAGTCCATTCCCATCCTTGAATTGAACCACTTCCGATACTTGAGTTGTCTTGAAGAGGAGTTGCGCTGCCAATACATGAAGTTGTATAGTTGAAGTCTGCACTTGGGATATCAAAAACATTAATTACTTTATCAATAGTATCTGAGCAACCTGATTCATTAAAGGCAATTAATTCAACTGTATAGTTTCCTGCTCCCTGATATTGATGCGCTGGACTTGAAACTCCAGATGAATCGAAATTATTGTCTCCAAAACTCCAATGCCAATCAACAATTTGTCCTGGGTTGGTAGTGCTTTGGTCAACAAAGACAGTGATTTGATCAGAACAAGCTGCAGGATTCGCGGTTGTGAAGTTAGCCACAGGTAATTCAGAAACATATACATTTTGAGTGTCTGAACCAACACAGCCTTGTACAGTCGTATCGATTAGGATTACCTGATAAACTCCTGGACTGGTATATGCGTGTTTAGGGTGCTGGGAGGTAGAAGATGTATTGTCCCCAAAATCCCAATAGTGTGAGGCTACCGTGCTACCAAATAGTTGTGAGGAGTCACCAAAGAATAATAAATCATTCAGACAGGTTGTGTCATCAACATCAATTTCAGCAACAATTCCTGTAAGAACGTCAACGACCTTAGAAACTTGATCTGTACACCCGTCTAGGTCGACAACCAAAGTAACAAAGTACTGTCCTCCTTGCTTATAAGAGTGGCTTGTTATAGGACCTGTTTGGCTTGAATCACCATCTCCGAAGTACCAATCCCATGATGATGGTGGACCTGTGCTCGAATCTGTAAAAGTTGTTAGTGCTCCTGCACAAACTGTATCAAAGGTGAAGTCAGCTTTTGGTGAAAATTTAACGTAAATATCCTTCGTTATGGTGCTATCACAGCCACCATTGTTTGTTACCGTAAGATCTACAGAAAATTGCCCAGAATCCTGATAAATATATGTTGGGTGTTCAATAGTAGAGGTATTAATGTTGTCACCAAAATCCCAATCCCATTGTGTAATGGTAAGGAATGGATCAGTACTGGTACTAGTAAATGAAGTAATAGACCCTAAACAGGCCGTATCAACTGTAAAGTCAGGTATTGGAATTGTATTTACAACCGTAGTTGTGTTCAAGGTGTCAAAACATCCAGTAGTTGTGTCTCCAGCAATAAGTTGGATCGCTACGTTTCCGCCATTCGCATACACATGTGTTGGGTGTTGATTGGAATCAATAGGAGAGCCATCTTGGAAGTCCCATAACCAGAAATTTGGATTGTTCGTGGTTGTATCTGTAAATGTAGAACTATTTCCTGCACAAACCGCGCTTGATACAAATCCTGCAAGAGGCTGATCAAATACAAGTACAGTTTGGGTTATTGAATCTTTACAACCTTCTGCGTTTTCAACTAAAAGTTGCACATTTTGAAGCCCACTATTCGTGAAAGTGTATGTTGGGTTTTGGATACCGGAAGTGCTTCCAGGTCCATCATTAAAATCCCATGAGAAATTGATAGCACCGATGGAAGTATCCGTAAAATTCGTCACATAAGAGTTGCAAGCCGTATCAGTCCAAAAGCCAGGTGTAGGTCTTGGATGAACATAAATAGAGTCATTCAATGTGTCCCTACAATTGAAAGAGTTGAACACAATTAATTGTACATAATACTTCCCAGAATCTGGATAAATGTGATTCTCAATTTTATTGCCAGTTGAAACAGGTGAAGCATCACCGAAGTTCCAAATCCAGTTTTGTGCGTCATTGGTTGTGTCGGTGAGAGTTGTACTCAATCCAGGACACACCGTATCCGAAGTGAAACCTATATCCGGAAGTGGGTTAACGGTTATGGGAACAATGATTGAATCCACGCAACCCGAGTCCGTTGTTGTTGTTAATTTCACATTATAAGTTCCTGCTGAATCCGGGAATTGATGTTGAGGGTGTACATTATTATTTATTGGAGTGTTGTCATCAAAATCCCATTCATATAGGTCGACTATATTGGCAAATTGGGTAGTATCCGTAAATAGAGTCAATTCTTTGAAGCAAACCGTATCGGCAACGAAACCAGGGAAACTTCTCTGATGTGCTATTACCTGGATGGTCGTAGAGTCAAAACAACTTGAACCACTAAATCCAGCAATCAGCTTCACATCGTAAATTCCTCCAGCGGTGTACGCGTATTTTGGGTTAAGTACGCTGTCTATACCGCCATCTCCAAAATCCCAGTAAAATGTATCTGCACCTGCTGGGGTTAGATTCGTGAAGAATATTGTATCAAAAATGCAATTTGTGTCGCTTGTAAAGTTTGGTGTTGGTATTGAGTCAACATAGGCCGAACCATTTAAAGTATCAAAACAATTGTACGCATTTTCAACAACTAACTCTACTGGATGATTTCCATAATTAGAAAACACGAAGTTTGCAGTATCATTTGTTTGACTGGAATTGTCTGGGAAAGTCCATTCCCATGAAATTGCCAAATCTGTGGTGTCAATGAGTTGTGTGCTTAGTCCAAGACATACTGTATCAGTCGTAAAGCCAATTTCAGGTAGTGGTTTAACAAAAATGCTGTCCTCAACAGAATCGATACATCCAAATGCATTTTCTGTGATCAGTTTAACAACATAGTACCCCGCAGAGTCTGGATATTGATGACCGGGATTGATATTATTACTTACTGGAGCAACGTTATAACCAAAGTACCACGTATAAATATTTGGTCCGTTATTAGTATCTAAGGATGTGCTTGTAAAGTTGGTTGTTTCTTCAAAACATATCGTGTCAGATATAAACTGAGGCGTAATTCTTTGATAGGCATCAATGCTATAAGTTATGGAATCCACACAGCCAGTATTCTTATAACCTGTTACAAGTATCACATCAAAAGGTCCAGCTGAGTTGTATACATGGCCAGCGTCAAAAGTACTTGTGTCAGTACCATCATCAAAGTTCCAGTGGACAGTGTCCACACCATTTATTGAAAGGTTGTTGAAAAATGTTGTATCACCAATACAAACAGGGTTAAAATTATAGTCTACATTCTGAGGAATGGAGTCGACCCAAATCGTTTTGGTAACGGAGTCAGGACAACCTACTGCATTTGTGGCAACTAGCAAGACATCGTAAAAACCGGTATCAGCATACGTGTGATTTGGGTTTGGAGCGGTTAAAGATTGGGAATCACCGAATTCCCAATAGTTTAATGTAGGATCATGTCCACCACTTAAATCTGAAAAAGCTGTACTCTGTTGCTCACATATGACATTAGCGAAGCTAAAATCAGCGGTGGGCACTGCTAATACGCTTATGGGCTGGGTAATATCATCTCTACAGCCAATCAAATTAATAACCTCTAGTGTGACATTATAATTTCCTGTGTTAGCATAAATATGCCCAGTATTTCCAGTTCCACCATCTATGGTATCCTTTAGATTATTATATCCAAATGTCCAAATTGCAGAATCTAAGTTTCCTGTTGAAGTATTGGTAAATAGAGTAGAATCTCCAAAACACAGATCTTGAAATGTAAAATTAGCAACTGGTGCAGGATCAACAAATACGCTGTCAGTATCTTTGCTCACACAGGCATAGGCGTTACTTGCTGTTAGAATTACTTCGTAAGCACCAAAATTGGCATATTGATGTGTTGGGCTGGTTTGCGCACTGGTGTTCAAATCTCCAAACTCCCAAAGGAATGTGCTCGTTATTGGTTGAGAGGTATTAGTGAAAGTGATGGGGTCATTAGCACATGCTGAACTAGAACTAAGTGTAAAACTTGCATCTGGTGTAGGATGAATGGTAATATTTTCGAAGGCGGTATCCATACAGCCATATTGGTTTGTGACGATTAAACTAACTGTCTTATTGCTATCAACAGTAAATGAATTGTTGATATAAGTTTGAGTCTGTAATCCGTTTGCAGTAGACGTATTCCCATTATCAAAATCCCATAGGTAACCAATTCCTGCTCCTTGTGATGAATTGTTTTGGAAATTAAATGTTGCAGGAGTACATCCTGCATTGTTTGTAAGGCCAATGTCAGCATTGGGAAGATCACGTACTTCTACAAAAACAGAATCTGTATCCGCACAAGAACCCGCAACTAGACTTAAGGCTATAAAGTTTGTTCCTGGAATAACAAATACATGATCCTTAGGATCTGCTGCACCAATTTCTATTGCTGGCGAAGAGTACCACTGAAAAGTTGCATTGGTTGGTGTAGAATTATCCGTTACGATTACAGTGTCCCCCAAACAGATATCTGTTTGATTCAATGAGAAATTTACGTTTGGAATGTCTAGGACTGTGACCATTACTGAATCGGTGTCTTTTCCACATCCTTGAACAATTTCTCTGATTAAAAATGTACCAACTGTATTAAAAGTGTGAGATGGATTGGGTATTCCTCCTGCATCTCCAAAAACGCCATCGCTATTTAGATCCCAGCTGTAAGTATTGGCGATTCCTGTTGACTGGTCCTGAAACTGAATGGACTGTCCCTGGCAAATTGTGGTGTCGTTTAATGGAGTAAACTCAGCAAAAGTAGTCGGATCATAGTTAAAGGTAATAGTCATAGTGTCACTCTTGCAAGTGTTTTTAGCTATGAGATCGATAACGTAAACATTCGTTTCAGGCACAAAAATGGAGTCATCTAGTAATGTATCTGTTGAAACCAATACACCGTTAACCCACCATTCGAATGTGAGTTCTGGTCCAGTTGATGTGTTTGAAATTGTTGCCGCTGTGGGAACACAACCGTTGTTTGGATTGATTGCAAAATTAGCAATGGGTGTATCGAGCACAACAATGGGTATTTCGATGGTGTCATCAGGACAGGCACTTGCTCCAGTGACTCGTGCAATGTGTTGAACTAAAAATGTATCGACTGTCAAAAAAGTAAAAGTTACCGTGTCTTGATTTTGAACAACATTTCCAGGTTGAAGCGTTCCGAAATCCCATTGGAGGTTTTCATCTGGTGCTTCGCTATAGGATGTACTGAAAAAGTCTATTGGTTGATTCACACAACCTTTGAAATTTGGAACATCAGTAACAAAATTGGCTGTAGGTCCTGTAATCAGCTGTCCATTCTCCGGACCAAACGAAACGGTATCACACTCATTACCAACATCCAATGTTATTGAAATGGTGGTTTGTAATGGATCAGAATAAGTGTGTGTAGGCACAAATCCATTTGTATTAATTACTGTTCCATCTCCAAAATCCCATAAGTAGTAAATTCCATTCGCACTATTGTCAATTGGGGTCATATCATATGGCATACAATAAAACGGGACTGGTGTTCCTGGATATAAGCCCGTTGGTAGATCAAAGTCCGCGTTGGGGTTTCTTTGGAAAAGAACATCCAAAGAATCTTTAACATCACATCCACCTCCGTTTTTTGCTGTTACGATTACTTTAAAGGTTCCAAATGATGTATAAGTATGAGCGATAGCATTGTTGGTAGTTGTTATAAGCGGACTACCGTCACCAAAATCCCACTCATAATAATATGCTCCATTGGCGTTTGCCGTAAAATTTACTATTTCTGTGGTGGTTGGATCATTCCATGGAAGACAGTTTCTCGTATCACCATCGCCATCATCTCCGCTAATAACAAGATTGGTTATGTCAGGGGCGATATGTACTTGTTGCGAGTAGCTGCCGTTACATGATGAGCCACTGAAATCCAATAGTTGGATTGTGTAATCTCCTGAGCTTGTGTAGTTGTAACAGGGTGGAGTAGCGTTGTTGACAGGTGCTGATCCATCTCCCATGATAAAGGCATATGCCGCTGGGTTTGCTGAAGAGGTATTTGTTATTTGTACACATTCTGAAATACAGAAAGTATCTTTTGGTATGGTAAAACTCATTGAACCTCCAGCTCCTGGATTTACTGTGAGAGATTGTATCACGGTGGCTGTGTCACAGGTGTTCCAAACCGTGTGCTCAATTTGATATGGAAAACCCAAAGGACTAGCTGTGTTGTAGGTTATGTTATGAGGTCCAACCGCAGCTGAAGTGCCATTTGTACTGGCAAAATCCCAAAAATAATTTAACGGACCATTGCCAGTATGATTACTGGTAAAGGTTACAACATCCCCCTCACATACGTTTGAAGATGACATGGTGAAGTTCGCAGTAATGTTTGAAGGATAGTGATTGACGATAACCGTATCCGCATCACAAGTGTCAAAGGGAGAGGCTCCCTTAACAATATATAAAATGAATGTGTCAATTTGAGCGGTTGTGTTCGAAGCTGTGATAGGATAAGGAGGGAGCGAGTAGGGAGTTGCAATTGGTAAATTTGCTGACGAAATGTCCCCAACACCAACTTGATGAACTACGAACTTGTCACCTGGTACAAGTCCTGATCCGGCTGTTGCAGTATTGTTTGTTAATATTACAGTGGCCGTATTTCCTGTACCAGAATAACAGGAATCAGTCCAAGATGCTGAAATATCTGCGATACCAGAAGATCCAGGAGAACACTGACCGAAAGAAATATTAGACATAGAGAGAAGGCTTAACAAGAATATTCCGGTCAGCAGAATATGCTTTAAAAGTCCTCTTTTTTTCATTGTATAGGTTAGACGGTGATCCAAATAAAAGGTTGCTTAAATTAAAATCTTTATTTGAAAAAGAAATTTAATTTCAAAACACATCTAAAATATAAAATTAATTGTTAACAAGGGTCTGTAGCTGCAAATAAATTCTTGCTACTTTAGGCGCAGTTAAAATATTAACTTTAGAAAAATTAGAAATATAGTATTGGTAAAGAATGTTTTATATCAAATTTACCATTTCGGCTAATCTTGCTGAATAACCCATTTCATTGTCGTACCAACCACTAATCTTAATAAGATTATTTTGAACAGATGTTAATGCAGAGTCAAAAATACATGAATGAGTATCGCTTATGATATCTGTCGAAACAATTGGAGCCTCTGTGTATGAAATAATATCCTTAAAGTGCCCATTTGAAGCCGCTAAAAATGCTGCATTGATGTTCTCTGCGTCAGCTTTGGTTTTAGTCAAAATGGTAAGGTCCGTCAAAGAACCTGTTGGTACTGGAACACGGAGAGCAGAACCTTGGATTTTGCCTTCTAAATGAGGAAAGAGACCTATCAGAGCGTTAGCAGCTCCAGTGGTGGTTGGAATGATGTTCTCAGCCGCAGCTCGAGCACGTCTCAAATCTCTGTGCGGGGCATCATGTATTCTTTGATCACTGGTATAACTATGAACTGTAGTCAGAAATGCCGACTCAATTCCCCAATTGTCATCTATGATTTTGATCATAGGTGCAGCGCAATTCGTGGTGCAAGAGGCATTGGATATAATTTGGATGTCGGGATCAAGATCTTGTTCATTAATGCCAATCACAAGAGATGGAATATTACCTGACTTTCCAGGTGCAGATAGCACAACTTTTTTTGCTCCAGCCTCAACATGTTTTATGGCATCTTCATACTTTCTAAATCTTCCTGTAGATTCAATGACGACATCAATATTCAGTTCTTTCCATGGAAGTTCTGATGGGTCTTTGGATGAATAGACATATATCATGTTGCCATCAATCTCAATGGATTTCTCACCAGCAATTACTTTACCAGGAAACTGTCTATGAATTGAATCATATTTGAACAGGTGCGCCAATGTCGAGGGCTCGCTGAGATCATTTATAGCAACAA
The DNA here is from genome assembly GCA_022763165.1 of Flavobacteriales bacterium. Taxonomy (GTDB): domain Bacteria; phylum Bacteroidota; class Bacteroidia; order Flavobacteriales_G; family JALEGO01; genus JALEGO01. The sequence goes on along the minus strand of JALEGO010000666.1, from coordinate 3,266 downwards.
CTTCAACATTGGGAATTGACAGGAGATTGCGCAGTGTGAGCCGTCCTATTCTACCAAAACCATTTATAGCAACTCTCTTTTTTGTCATAACTCAATTATAAGAACAAATATATTACTAGATGAAGAAAGCTTTGTTAAATTTTTGGTCATTTCTGAATAATATTTTGCGAACTCAAGACAAGCGAGAAATGTAAAAACAATCAGAGCAAAAAAAAGCCCGCTCAACGCGGGCTTTACTTTTAATCTTTTAAGTTGACTAATGTTGAACTATGAATTTAGCAACTTTGGCATTTCCATTTAGTTCTAACAAGGCAAAGTAATTTCCTGATTTTAGTTCGCTTGCATTAAACTGAACCACGTTTTTACCCTTAACATATCGTGTATTTGGTATTGTCTGAACCAGTCTTCCGTTGATATCCATTATTCGAATGCTTCCCATGTCCGCAGATGAAAGTTCAAATTCGATTGTTCCTTCGTTGCTCATCGGATTCGGATATACCAGAAGTTGGTCAATTGTAGCATCTGATTCATCGAATTCAGGAACACTTACTAAGGTAGACGATTTCCAGAATCCTGATCCATGTGTACCTAAGTAAATCTCGCCAGTATTACGTGCATGAAACCAATCTCTTGATTGTTGGATTACCTCAAAAATTTGTGCTCCAAATAAAGGATGGGATGAGCTCACAGTGTTCCAAGTACCATTACCTCCCAGAACGTCTGCTAGTTCCGCTACAAAAACACCATTATCTGTCCCTAACACAATCGTTTGATTAGCGTCATAAGAAATAAGGCCATCGTATACAGGCATAAATGGTAGGTCTCCTTGTAATGATCCAAAAGTACCTAAGCTTCCTAAGCCTGTTGTGTCTGATGTTGTAGCTGCACTTGAGAAATAAACATAAGGATCAGAGTAGCCGTAGTTAGCTAATGTGACAACCATATTATCGGCATTATTCGGATCAAGTCCCATTCCAGCAACAACACGTCCTTTAGGGTCAGAGAAAATGACAGACATAGAAACTTTACCATTTACTGGTTCCAAATCTTCCTCAGAATAAACATTGTTCAACCCAGAAATTCTGATCACCTCTCCTCCAAAAGTACCTACAAACAAATGATTGCCATCTTTAGAAAATTCAAGTGACTTAACAGAACCCGTCCCTATAGACGTGGTAATCTTAATATTATTGATTCCAAGAACATCATTGTTTGCACCGGAATATGTAGTGTTCCCTTGGCGCCATCTTAACTCAGTAGAATCAGATAAAGATACTCCAGTAAAAGTATGCGCCACTCTGTTATAACCTGGCTCGTAGTCCTCAGGCAATAAAGTCAATAGTGTAGTCCAATTATTAACGTTACCGATAATTGTAGTTCTGGTTTCAAAGTAAAGTGTATCCTGAGCATCTGGTGCGTCACATGACCCAGTTCCAACATAAAAATCAAAACCAATTTTAGAATTAGCTTCTACTTTCATGGGGTTAGAAACAAGTTGTCTTGCTCCAGCAAGATCAAAGAAAATACCATCATCCCCTGTTGTGCATCCTTGACCAATGGTTCCTCCAACTTGGTTCCAGGCAGCAAAGTCAAAATTGTCAAAATCTTCGATGAAGCCATCTCTTTCATACCGAGCATGCCACCACTCTGGTGCTTTTGAGATGTTAATTGCATCTCTCATAATATAAATGTTGTTATCAGATGCACCAAAAGCAAGTAATGATTGTACTGGATCTTGAACTTTTACAGTGTCTCCAGGTGAAAGATCGCTTGGCAAAGTATAATCTAATTTAACTGGAGACGTCAATCGACTTAACTCTGGAGTATTACTTGATAAGTTAAGCACATCACCAGCATTATGAAACAGCTGAAATTGAGAATAAAGTGCTGTTCCATTGCCTGGAGCATTGTTAAAAGAAAAGTTGTATTGTGCTGTATTGTAATCAAATGTACCTGTTCCATCACCTGTTAATACACCATCTCCATCTGGATCTGATAAAATTTGAGAACCTGCTCCAAACACTATAGATCCGTTAACAATCTTACTAGAAGCCTGTGGTAAATTCACAGTTCCAGTGAAAGTTTTAGCAATGCCATTAGCACTTAACAAAACGAATTCTGAAGAACCATCTTCAACGACAAATGTGATATTACTTTGTGAAGTAGGATCATTGATTGATTCCCACAGAGCAATAGTCGAGTAGAAGTTCCCATCTGGATTTCCAAGTAGAGGATAAGCAGCGCAAAGATCTTCACCATTTGAATTTATTGCCCAATCACCGCAGATCAGACCAGCACCGGCACCAACAAGGCCTCTGAAGACCGCTCCATACTGGAAAGTACTAAAGGCAACATCGGTAAAATCGGACATCTCACATCTAAATCCATCATTTCCAGAAAATTCAAATGCATCATGAGGGAAATTCGGATTGGAGAAATTGACAATTTGAGTTGAATTATCTTGAGAACCGCCAATAACCCATCCTTCCTCGTTTGTTCCAATACCATAGAACTGAGTTACATTATATCCTCTGTTCGCTGGGAAGAACGTAAAGCCTCCATCAAGCGATTTCGAGATTCCTCCATCATGTCCAAACAAAATTAAGTTAGGATCTACATGAGAAACAGCGTAAGTATGCTTATCAGAGTGCATGTGGAAACCGCTGTATTCAAAAAACGGGTCACCAAAAGTTCCAATGGCTGCAGCTTGAGTCCAGTTTCCATTATATGTCCAGATGTGAACACCACCAATGAATACTCTATCTTCGTTATTTGGGTCTACTCCAAACAAACAGTCATAATAACCCTGTCCGTTACCATTAAATGATCCAGACATTGGATGAAAGTTGTTACTAGTTGGTTCAAATATTCTAGTCCAAGAAGTTCCTTTATCAAGAGAATGATATAATCCACCAAATTGCTCAGACACATTCACAACGAGCGCATAATAATGGCTTTCGTTGGTAGGCGCGATCGCTACGTCAACTCTCCCGGGCGCTCCTTGACCGGATGTACTATAATTCAAAACAGAGGTCAAAATCATTAGATTATAACTTCCTGAATTACCAGTTGTGGACGTATACATAGGGCCACCATCCGCTGAAGCAAAAACTTCTCCAGTCGTGGAAACTTCTACATCAGTAAATGTTTTATTACTGTTAATCGCTTGTGTCCAAGTATTGCCATCGTCATCTGAATAAAATAATCCTACGTTAGTTGCTGCGTACACTCTACCGTTTAAATCAATAACAATTTTATTGATATGT
>JALEGO010000665.1 GCA_022763165.1 Flavobacteriales bacterium | reverse complement strand
TTCATGAATGAGAGACTATCTATCTCTCTTACCCTCTTATAACACATCTTCAACTTACAATCCCGCGGTCAAGCCGCGGGACGTCACCCCCACATGACGCCCCGCGACTTGATCGCGGGGTCCAGGGGTACAGTAATGTAGGCAAGAAGACAGCTTCAAATGCAAGATAATGTAAAAATTTTGCTTTTAAACTACTTGGTCAGCTGCGCATTCACAAGAGCAATCGCTTTCATCGTTAAAGCTGCGCTCACAAGCCAAACAAACAAACCGAAGGGAACAAAAAGAGCAAAGATAATGACTCCAAGCCACATGTTAATCAGACCTAAGAGCCAACCTCCAAGACCGATGATCGCTGAGCCCAAAATCGTTATTCCAACAATGGCAAGCCATATGAGGATGAACAACCCAATGAGGCGCAAAACATTTCCCTTCATAACACGCCAACTTGTCCTTAGAGCCTCTTTCTTATCAATAGCCACATTAAGAAATACAAGGATAAGACGTCCCACAAGATAAAAGAATCCTAAGCCAAAGAGGATACCAATAAATGTTGTAATAAAGGCATTTTCGGCAAGAAAGTAACTCCCAATGGTAATACCAGCAGCGATAGCTCCATAAACTGCAGACAAAGCAATAATGAGAAGATGATACAAAAACATCTTCCAAAGACGTTTGTTCCAGTGAAAGTTCCACCACTTGTCTCCCCCCTCACCCAAGACAGCATAGCGGAAGCCGTTGATATACCAAATAAGTATCGCTAGCATATATAAAACGTAATAGATAAAGTTCAAACCCCCGACTGAAGCCGAACTTTGTTCCGTACTTTGTATAATAGTGGCATGTTCTATGACGGATGTGATTCCACCGGAGAGATAAAAACCTATTCCCATAGAAATAACGCCAATGAGGTAGATAATAAACGGGGTAAATGCTACTCTTATCCATGGCAGGAGATGCCCTCGAACGTCTGCATAACTTTCTTTAAAGGTTTTTATTATGGCAATCATGATAGATCCTCCTAAGAGCATTTTTTATTATCTTTATTGTAGCCATAATGTTATTAATAATTAATTAAAATTAAACTATCCCTAAAAAATTTCAAAAAACTTGCCCCTCATTCAAAAAGTAATCAAGGATTTTTTTATCAATTTCATGTAAACTCCTTAAAAATGGAGATAACAAGCGTGGAATCACTTTTGCCCTGGATAGGCATTTTTATACTTATCCTGCTTTTTTTAATTTTGGATTTGGGAGTTTTTAACAAAGTTCCCCACAAAATTTCCATGCATGAAGCCTTGGGAATGAGTGCTGCTTGGGTTGCCCTTGCCCTTTGTTTCAATCTTGGCATCTGGTTTTGGAAAGGGGGAGAGCCAGCTTTGGCCTTTTTTACAGGTTATCTACTCGAAAAACTCCTGAGTCTTGATAATATGTTCGTGTTTCTGATCATCTTTAATTTCTTTAATATTATCCCTCGTCATCAACACCGCATTCTTTTTTGGGGAATCTTGGGAGCTATTGTTTTCCGGCTGTTTCTGATTCTGCTGGGCATTAAATTAATTCAAACTTTTGACTGGATCTTATACTTTTTCGGTATTCTTTTACTTTATTCAAGCTACAAAATATTTCGGGAACGACATAAACCAGCAGAAATAGAAACAAATGCTATCATTATCTGGGCAAAAAAGTGGATTCCTTTGCGAGATAATTATAAAGGACGTCGCTTTTTCCTATTCCGAGAGGGACGCTGGGTCGCCACCCCTGCCCTTCTGGTTCTTTTTACTATCGAAGTTAGTGATATTGTTTTTGCTATCGATTCCATTCCCGCCATTTTTGCCATCACTCTCGACCCTTTCATTGTTTTTACATCAAATATCTTCGCCATTCTTGGGCTCAGATCCCTTTATTTTTTAATAGCTCACATTCTTCCGCGCTTTTATTATCTTCAACATGCTTTAGCCGCCATCCTGGGTTTTATAGGTATAAAATTGCTTTTAACCCATTCCTTCAAAGTTCCTTTATGGATCTCGCTTTCTTTCATTGGAATAACTCTTTTTATTGCCATTATTGCATCTATAAGAAGAGTAAAAGGTAATCCTCATTAAGGACTTCTTTTCAAAATTTAAAATTTATGATTTAATTTATAGATAAAGGCTCTCCTATAAGAGGTGGATAGGTGTTAGTTTTTAAATTTTTAAAACAATTTATCAAGTATGGAACGTTAACTTTAATCGACAGCAGGGGAAAGACTTTTACTCTTGTTGGAACCCCTTTCCCAAAAATCACCATTCGTCTTCATAATAAATCTATTGAACATAGACTTTTCCTAACACCTATGCTGGCCCTAGGTGAAGGATATATGGACGGTGATATTACCATTGAAGAAGGAGATATTTATCAGGTACTCCTTTTTTGTGCGAAGAATGACAACTGCACTTCGGGTCTTTTAAAAACTCTAATCAGCCGCCTCGCGACTTTGCGCAACTTCTACCATCGATACAACCCAATCTATAAATCTCGTAAGAATGTGGCTCATCATTATGACCTATCAGAAAGCCTCTATCGTCTTTTCTTGGATAAAGACATGCAATACTCCTGTGCTTATTTTAAAACCTTAGAAGATGACCTAGATACAGCCCAGGTGAATAAAAAGCACCATCTTGCTGCTAAACTTCTTCTCAAGCCAGGACAACGGGTTTTGGATATAGGGTCTGGTTGGGGAGGTCTTGCCATCACCCTTGCTCAAGAATGGGATGTGGACGTGACCGGTCTTACCCTCTCAGAAGAACAATACCGCGTGGCAACAGAAAGGGTTAAGCAAGCGGGCCTTGAAAAGCGTGTTCGTTTTCTTCTGCGCGATTATCGCCATGAAACGGGAAACTATGACCGCATTGTTTCCGTTGGAATGTTTGAACATGTAGGCCTGAAACACTATCATGAATTTTT
>JALEGO010000664.1 GCA_022763165.1 Flavobacteriales bacterium | reverse complement strand
GTGGTCTCAAGCACAATCGGCTTTTTAAAGAAAAGGTAATATGAAAATACTCACCGTGCTTGGGGCACGTCCGCAATTCATAAAAGCAGCAGCTGTAAGCCGTGTTTTACGGAAAACCCATAAGGTCAAAGAGACGATAGTGCATACGGGTCAGCATTTTGATCAAAAAATGTCAGATATTTTTTTCGAAGAAATGTCCATTCCTGAACCAGATTTTAATTTGGAGATTAACTCATTAGGTCATGGAGCTATGACAGGCAGAATGATGGAGGGGATTGAAGATATATTGAAGAAAGAATCATTTGATTTGCTTATGGTCTATGGTGATACAAATTCTACGATAGCTGGAGCTCTAGCCGCGTCTAAACTGCACGTCCCAGTTGCACATATTGAAGCTGGTCTTCGATCTTTTAATATGAAAATGCCAGAAGAAATCAACAGAATTTTGACAGATAGGATTTCTTCTTTGCTCTTTTGTCCTACCGCCACCGCTGTGCAAAATTTGAGAAACGAAGGTTTTGAGCACTATGATTGTTCTATAATCAAGAATGGCGATGTTATGCAAGATGCAGCATTGTTTTACAGTGAAATGTCTTCGAGCAAGTCTACAATCATACAGGACAGTCAACTTCAAGATGAGGATTTTGTTCTTGTGACCTTGCATAGACAGGAAAATACAGATGATATTGATAAATTGACTTCAGTTGTAAGCGCCTTAAATCAATTATCGAAAAAGTACCGAATCGTTTTCCCAATACACCCAAGGACTTCTAAACGACTCATTGAGAATGGCTTAAATTTAACTTTTGAAACCATTGAACCTGTTGGTTATTTTGATATTGTGGAGCTTTTGAAGCAAGCTAAATTGGTCCTGACAGATAGTGGAGGGCTACAAAAGGAAGCCTTCTTTTTTGAAACACCTTGCCTGGTTATGAGAGAACAGACAGAATGGGTTGAGCTCATAGAACATGGCTATGCAAAACTCGTAGGGGCTAAGAAAGAATTAATTGTTGATGCTGTCGATGAAATGGCAGGCTCTAATTTGGATTATAGCCAAAACCTTTATGGTCAAGGAAAAGCATCCGAAATCATTCTGGATTCAATTCTAAGCCTATCAAACTAGTCAATTTTGAATATTTTCTTCGGTCGGTTAGGAGCGCTTCCAAAAGTGACGAAGTACAAACCTTTATTGAGATGGCCTAAGTTCATTTCAACCTTTTGACGATTATATGTTTCGGAAAGAACCAGCTTTCCAGAAGGGTCAATGATTGATACCTGTCCAATAGACTTTACGTTTTCTATTGATATAATATCTTGAAAATAAGTGGGGTAAATAATATTCTGATCATTTATTTGTGATATAATGTTAGTGACAACTGGATCATTAATCTGAATGGTATCTTTTAGATCTGAATGGACATCAATCGGAACTGGCAGCATGGCTGATTCAATCACAGAAACATCTGATATTTCAATAGAGAATATGGTGTCTGCAGCTGACAGATTTGACTTTATTGCAGCTTTGAGAACTCCAATGGTACCGGAACCTGAACTGGTATTTTGATCTGTTCTTGAGAGCCCAATATGTAGTTGTCCATTGTTTAGATCAAGTTTTTGAACGGATATGGTATTGTTGGGTTGTCCGAACCATGAACTAACAAATTCGAATTCCAAATCCTCTACAACGCCTTGCACAAAGTCGAAGGTTGCAATGGTTGCCCCAACGTCAGTAGCTGAATTGCCAATATCACCGATCTTAATATTAATGATTACAGTGTCTCCAGGGTTTACTGCTGAACTTGTGCTTTCTAGAAAAACGGGCACTGCGCTTTGAGTTGTTCCCCAATTGATTGCACCACCTTTGTTATGTGTCAAACCATAGTTTTGTAGAATAGCAATAGTGTCTGCAGCATTTATTGATCCGTCTCCGTTGCAGTCTGCATGCATTAAATCCAGTCCATTAGGAAGAGTATCTCCCCAAACCTGTCCACTTTGACTTGTCCAAAGGTTACTAGCATTAATCCTAATTGGTCCACCTGAGCTGAATGCATATCCTATTGGTACAATGTCATAGACATTCGCCACACCATCAGAATTCGCATCTCCAGGAAAAATAGAATCGATTGAAGGTGGCGGGTTCAATTTTAAGCCATCAAAAATTTGAAATTGTAGACCGGCTTTCAAAGCTAGCATTGAGATAGTAGCCAATTGCCCTTTGTGATTCACTGTACTGTTGTGAAAATTGTAGTAAGCAGCATGAAAGTTTGTTTGTTGGCTCAATGTGTCACCAAATTGACTGTAAACAAGAACCTTTACTGAATCCAAGCCAGCTGCTAAACCAACAATGTTAGAATCTTTGTTTAAATATAAATCCTGAGGATCACCCCAATGGCCAGAACCCTCAGTTTTTGAAAACAAGATATTACCATTAATGTCAATCACGCCTATGGTCTTTTCAAATTGCACCGCAGCCTTTTGTCCAAAAAAGAAAAAAGAACTGTCGGTGATTTGTATTATTTCTATGTCATCTATAGATCCGGCAGTGTTGGTATCTCCTAACAGTGTTTCCCACAAAAATTGACCTTGATTACTAAGTCTATGAAAAGTGTACATTTCTTTGCCAGTAGCAGAACTGTATATCCCTGATAGTATGATGTTGCCATCATGATCAACGCTAATGTCTTTGTATTCATCAAAATTGGCATTCCTCATAAAAACCTGATCCCAGATAAGGTTACCATTATCGTCAAATTTCGCAATAAAATGCCCTCGATCCTGTGAATTAACATTGCTTTGCGCATATCCTGCCATTAGATAATGTCCATCGGACATAACGTATAACTCTTGAGCGCTTATGCGAAAGTCGTTTTTGTTTACTGAAGGAAAATTGAAGGTGTCCTTAACCCAAAGCGTATCACCTAAGTGATTTAGTCGAATTACCAACGGGTTATACCAAAATTCTGAAGCTCCTAAAATGATGAAACCACCATCCAGCGTTTTCTCCAGCTCAAAAACCCTATCAGTAGAATCTGTTGAAATGGTCTTTAACCACATCTGATTGCCTACTGAATCGATCTTTAAAAGCTGAATGTCGTGGTCTACATGTGGTTGAGTTTTTCTACTATATGATATCATATATCCGCTATCTGAAGTAGACACAATAGCCGCATGCAATAATGAATCAATATCACCGGAAATGGTTGAATCCAGTATTTGTCCTTGCGAAGTTATAGCGGATAGGAATAAGATGAAAAGTAGTAGTTTTCGCATATAAAACTACATACGTATGGCTAGCAGAAATGTTACACGCACTAAGAAACTTGGGATTCAAGGCCAAGGGCCTTAAATATCTTTGATAGTAAAGTTAAGATTTGAGAACATCTTTTGGAAATAGGCACCTGCTTCCTTAATTTCTTGATCATCAGCTTCTGCAAACCACTCGATTTTGGAGGAAAGATCTTCGTGAGAATCTACGATTTCGAAGATGTCATATAATGCTTTAGAGGTGGAGGTGTTAAAATATTCGAGTTCAATGTGAATGTTTATTCCCAAATTACCTTTACCGTAATTTTCGACCAAAGCTTTAATAATTGGACCATAAAAGTCCGAGGTGTTTTCAGGAGTAGAATGACCTTTAATTTTGAGTGTTTTTTGATCTAAATCTAGAATTATTTCCGGAGTGGTTTCAGATTTTTCTAGTTCTATTCTCATTTCAGAATGCCATTAAGAGTTTAAAATTTCTAATTTGAAATTTTTGATTTCGAACATGCTTTTGAACTGATTTCCAGCGTTTATCATCTCGTCATCATCATTGTCGCATGTCCAAGTTACTACAACTTCACTACTGTCATGATCTTCAATTAAGCTCAATATGTCGTATATCGCTTTTGAGCTGGAAGTGTTAAAATACTCAAACCTTAGACTTACATCTAACTTCTTTTCACCACTTTCAAAATATTCTGTCAATCCCGATACAATTGGATCATAAAACGCCTTTGTATTCTCTGGCATTGAAAACCCGGCTATGAATAACGTCTTTGAGTCGAGATTTAATTCCACCTGAGGGGTATAATCTGTCTGTGCTAACGATATCGAGTTCATTGCATGAAGTAATTAAAGCACAAGTTAATAATTTGTAAATAACATTCGACAACTTTGGAATAATGAAAATGGAAAATGCAGGAATTTAGATTTTCTTAAAAACGTAGATTGAATCAGTTTTAAAACTTATTTGTGTTAATTTTGACTCATGGAAAACATTCTAATTGAGATAAAGAATAAGGTGGGTAAAATTACTTTAAACCGGCCTGAATCTTTTAATAGTTTTACACTGGAAATGGCAAGGGAGGTTCAAACGGCATTGGATGAGTTTGCTGTAAATGACGAGGTAAGAGCTATTATTCTTACTGGAAATGGTAAGGCATTTTGTGCTGGTCAAGATCTTAAAGAAGCCACGAACTCAGGTCATTCAATTGAGTATATGGTGGAAAACACTTATAATCCAATAATAAGGAAAATTAGAAACATTGAAAAACCTGTTGTAGCTGCAGTAAATGGTGTAGCAGCTGGTGCTGGAGCTAATATAGCCATCGCATGTGACATTACCTTCGCATCAAAAACGGTCAGTTTTATTCAATCTTTTAGCAATATCAGCCTAATTCCAGATAGTGCCGGGACCTTCTTCCTGCCTCGCTTAATAGGAATGCAAAGAGCATCCGCCACTATGTTTCTTGCTGATAAGATCAGTGCAGATCAGGCAAAAGAAATAGGTATGATTTATGAAGTTGTTGAACCAGAAAAACTTACTGAGACAGTTGAACAGTTTGCGGAAGCGCTTGCTGATAGACCAACCAAAGGCATTGGTTTGACAAAAAGAGCGCTAAATCAATCTTTTACAAACTCACTAGAAGAGCAATTGGATTTAGAGAAGGAGATACAAGCTTTGGCTGGAAAATCTTCTGACCACAAAGAAGGGGTTCAAGCTTTTTTGGAAAAACGCAAGCCAAATTTCGTTGGTAAGTAATTTAAAATAAGTCACAAAACATGATAGTTGGAGTTGTAGGTGCTGGAACAATGGGGCGGGGTATCGCGCAAATTGCAGCTACCGTTGGATGTGAAGTCTTCTTATATGATAAGAGTGAAGAAGCACTAGAAAATGCGCAGAATTCGCTCACCAAAATCCTAGATCGTCTGATAGAAAAAGGAAAGTTTACTGAAACGGTTGCCAAAGAAATAATCGAGAGAATTACATTTTCTACGAGTTTAAGCGATTTCAGTCAAGCAAATTTCGTCATTGAAGCTATTATTGAGGATTTGAACATAAAAAAGGATCTTTTCTCTGAGTTGGAAACTATTGTCTCAGATGACTGTATTCTTGCTACCAATACATCCTCATTGTCTGTTGCTGCATTGGGTGCAGCATGCAAGAATGCAGAGAGGTTTATAGGTGTCCACTTTTTTAACCCTGCACCTTTGATGCCCCTAGTTGAAATTATACCTGCAATTAGTACTTCAGAAGAAATTTTAATCCGAACAAAGGAAATCATTGATTCATGGAAAAAAGTCACGGTAATCGCTAAAGATACGCCAGGTTTCATTGTTAATCGAGTAGCACGCCCTTTTTACGGAGAAGCCTTAAGGATTTATGAGGAAGGCATTGCCGACTTCGCTACAATTGATGCTGCCATGACAGAGGTAGGAGGTTTTAAAATGGGTCCTTTTACCCTAATGGATTATATCGGTAACGATATTAATTATGCTGTTACAGAAACGGTGTTTAAGGCTTTCTATTATGATCCCAGATATAAACCCTCTTTTACACAAAGAAGGCATGTTGAGGCCCAATGGCTGGGGAAAAAATCAGGAAGAGGCTATTATGATTATAGCGATAATGCGAAAAAAACAGAATCGTCTGCTGGAGATGATTTAAAGGCATATATTCTCAATAGAATTTTAGTTTTACTCTTTAATGAAGCCATAGATGCCGTTTTTTGGAATGTAGCGACCAAAGAGGATATTGATTTGGCCATGACAAAGGGTGTTAACTACCCCAAAGGGCTTCTAGAATGGGCGGATGAATATGGTTTGAGTAGAATTCACAATCAAATAGAGGAGCTACAAAGACTTTATGGGGAAGATCGTTATCGCCCCAGTCCCTTGCTTAAACAATTGGTGAAAAATAACCAGAAAATATACCAAAATTAAGGTTTGATTTATTCCGATACACTTTCGACTGAACTTGGTGTCATTCGCATTGAAGCCAATGAAAGTGCTATCACTAGGATAGGTTTTGTTGAAATAAGTGATTTTCAAGAACAAACAAGCGCTTGCGATCTGACGGAACTAGCCAAAACTCAATTATCGGAGTACTTTTCCAATGCACGAAAAGTCTTTGATTTACCTCTCTTTTTTGGCAACAGTAGCGACTTCAATGTTGAGGTTTGGAAAGAGGTGCTGAGCATTCCAAAGGGTCAAACCATATCTTATTTAGATTTAGCTTTAAAACTAGGCAATAAGAAGAAGACTCGTGCAGTTGCAAGAGCAAATGCGCTGAACCCTTTTTTAATCATTATTCCATGTCATAGGGTGATTGGGAAAAATAACGACCTCACAGGTTATGCCGCTGGATTACATCGCAAGAAATGGCTACTTGACTTTGAAGCAAATGTTATACAGACCACATTAATTTTTGAGCATGAGTAATAGCGATTCTTCTAGAATAGTGGATCTAATGTACAATAATGATGCATTTAGCAAATGGCTTGGAATAGAACGAATAGAAGAAAGGGAAGGTTATTGTAAGTTGAAAATGACTGTAAGATCTGAAATGCTTAACGGATTTGGTATTGCTCATGGTGGAATTACTTACTCATTAGCGGACAGCGCTCTTGCATTCGCTTCGAATGGTCATGGGATTCAGTCAGTATCGATAGAGACTGTTATATCTCATTTAAAAAAGGTGAATTTGGATGATACCTTATTTGCCGAGGCTGAAGAAATCAGTCTAAGTTCCCGAATTGGAATTTACGATGTTAGAATAACGAATGAGGCCGAAGAGACTGTAGCGATTTTCAAAGGCACGGTTTTTAGAACAGGCAGACGTTGGTTGAATGATGACAAGTGATTGCTAATTCAATTGATAGTAACAAGTTTTTTGCTTCAACTATTTTTCCGATTTTTGCTGTTTAATTTGGATCATGAAAGAAGCATTTATCATAGATGGGATTCGAACCCCAATCGGAAACTTTGGAGGAACACTATCAACTGTCAGATGTGATGATTTGGCTGCATTGGTGATCAAAGAAATTATTAGTAGAAACCCATCACTTGACCCCAATACGATTGAAGATGTTATACTTGGTTGTGCGAATCAAGCGGGTGAGGACAATCGTAATGTTGCTCGAATGGCTGGGTTATTGGCAGATCTGCCTTATACTGTTGGAGGAGAAACAGTCAATCGCCTTTGTTCCTCGGGTTTGGCTTCCGCCATTAATGCTTCTAGAGCAATTAAATTGGGAGAAGGGGATGTTTTCATCGCAGGTGGAGTGGAACATATGACCAGAGGACCTTGGGTTATTTCAAAAGTTTCTAAGGCTTTTGGGAGGGATGCACAGATGCATGACTCAAGTTTTGGATGGAGGTTTATCAATCCAAAAATGCAAGAAGTCTATGGTACTGATGGGATGGGGCAGACCGCGGAAAATTTGGTAGAGTTGTACAAAATATCGAGAGAAGATCAAGATCTTTTCGCATATAACTCACAAATGAAAGCTGCTAAGGCACAATCAAATGGCAGGTTGAATGAGGAGATTGTATCTGTTGAAATTCCTCAGAGGAAAAAAGATCCAATCGTATTTAAAAATGATGAATTCATCAAGCCAAACACCAGTCTGGAAATTTTGGGTAAGTTAAGAGCGGCCTTTAAAAAGGAAGGCAGTGTGACTGCGGGAAATTCTTCTGGATTGAATGATGGCGCATGTGCACTTTTATTGGCCTCTGAAGAAGGAGCAAACAGAAACAATTTAGAACCTAAGGCCAGAATAGTTTCTTCAGCAATTGTTGGTGTAGAGCCGAGAAGAATGGGAATAGGACCGGTTGGCGCTTCACAAAAAGCGCTGAGCAGAGCAGGACTCAAACTCTCAGATATTGATGTTATAGAACTCAATGAGGCATTCGCAGCCCAAAGTTTAGCTTGTATTCGCGAATTGGGAATGGATGATGATGATCCGAGAATCAATCCTAATGGTGGTGCTATTGCAATTGGGCATCCTCTTGGGATGACTGGTGCAAGAATGCTAAATGCCGCTACGATTGAACTTCATAAGCAGAATAAGAGATATGCCTTAATTACAATGTGTATTGGAGTGGGGCAGGGATATGCTGCAATTATAGAAAAGGTGTAACGTCTTTTTTTTGGAAAAATGGATATATCTAGTGATTTTTGTGGCCAATTGAAATTTCGAAATTCAAGTAACGAATAGATGTCGAAAGTTGATAAGCAAGCCGCAGAAAAAGTAGATTATTATATTCAAAATCAAAATCCAAATTTTCAAGAAATATTAAGACCACTTCGGAAAGTTATTCTTGATACGGACAAACGAATATTGGAAGACTGGAAATGGAATGCTCCAAATTATAATCTTGAAGGATTGCTCACTTGGATGGTAGCCTTTAAAGATCATGTGGGTCTGAATTTCTATAAAGGTGCTGGCATTGAAGATAAGTATGATCTATTCGAACAAAAAGGTACGGAAGGAAAAAACAACAGAATCATCAGGTTATCTAACATTGATGACTTAAACAAGGAAGCAATTGAATATTACGTATCTGAAGCCATTAAAATCAATGAATCTGGTATAAAACTTGATAGTAAAAGGAAAGAAATTTCCGTGCCCGTTGAACTCATTCAATTATTTAATAAATACCCAAAAGCAAAATTGTTTTATGAAACACTCGCTCCATCAAAAAGGAGAGACTACAACGAGTGGATTAGCACTGCCAAAAGAGAAACGACTAAACAAAAGCGGCTTGAACAAACCATCGAAAAACTTCTGGCCAAGGAAAGCTTGCACCAAAAATATGAAAGGTAATTATCTATTCTGTTTCCTGATATTTGTGGTTTGTTGTAGTCTCAACACTCTTGGCAATTTTTCAGATTCTATAAAGATAAATTTGGATCAACCAGATTCTGTTCTTTTCAAAGAACTTGATAGTTTGACGCAAATATGCGGAAAAACTTATTCTCAAGGCAAAATGGACCATTTTCAAGTTATTAAGTGTTTGCAGCAAATCGCTAATGTAAACCGAAGATATGGAAGAGTGAAAGAGGAGATTGCCTGCAATCTAATGATGGCTCAAGCCATGATGTCTTTGAAATTATATGGTGATGCCTGTCTGATTTTTTTAAGAAATAAACGTTTGTCCAAGGAACATAATTATTTGGAGGGTTTAAGCTTTTCAAATAGTAAGTTAGGAGAGGTTCACTTAATATGTTCTAAATACGAAGAAGCATTAGTTTACTTTAAGGAAGCCATAAGAATATATGATCAAATTGATCCTCAGCCCAAGATGGGAACTATCTCGACCTACTTAAGTCGAATTCAAGCGTGGTCAAAAATGGGTAATGCTCATGTGAAAAAGGCTGCTCCAGATCATGATTCCGCACTGTATTGTTACAATAAGTCAATCCATTACTTGGAAGAAGTAAACGATTCTATATTGCCTAAATTCATGTATACGGCTTATACAAACAGAGCTACCCTATTTAGGAAAATGGGAGATTTAAGTGCTGCAAAGGAGGATTGTTATAAAGCACTTCAGGGTTTGGAAAAAAGTGGAAGAAAGGGACTGTACCAAATAGGATTATGTGAAATGGGTTTTATTCATTTAAAAGATCAAGACTTTGATTCTTGTTTTGCCTACATTCAAATGGTTTCAGAACAATCTAAAGAGTACAAGAGTTTCTTTCTTTCAAAGCTATTGACTGACCTTAAGTATCAATATTACAAAACAACTAATAAATTAGATTTGGCCATCTCGGAATTGGAGCGGCTGAATAATTATGGTGACAGCGCTCACAAATTATACAATGCCGAACAATTGCAGCATTCAATTAATATGATTCATGTTGAAGATAGAGATCAAAAGATTGAAACACTGAGCTCTGAGGTTGAACTTGCAGCTCAAATAAGAAATAAAAATCTGGTTCTAATGCTGTGCCTTTTTGGTTTACTGGTTTTTGTGATTATTGGATATGTACAGTTTAAGAAGAGAAAAAAGATGGAGCTTATTATTACGGAACAAAAAACAAGACTCCAACAACTAGAGATAGACAGAAAAAATAGAGAATTGGCTACGCAGACCATGATTTCGGCTCAGAAGAAAGAGTTAATGGATAAAATTGCGGATGAGGTTTTAAGACTTAAGAGTGTAAATGGGGATCGTGAAATACAAGATTTGGATAGGCATATTCGACAATTTAATAATGCTGATAAAGAATGGCAATCCTTTAAGATTCACTTCGAAGAAGTACATCCAAATTTCTTTTCAATCATCCAATCGAAAACCGAAATGTTGACCATGAGCGAGCAAAAGATGTGCGCCTTTATTAAAATGAAATTGGAAACAAAAGAAATCGCCCAAATGCTCAATATTAATCCCACAAGTGTTCAAAAGTCCCGATATAGAATTAAGAAGAAACTGGGGCTGGGAAAGGAGCATGATCTTATAGCCTATATTCAAGAACTTGGTTAATCAATTATAAATGTCCATTTAATAAAAAAGGGGCTGCCTATAGCAGCCCCCTAATGGAATGGTTAGCTCAAAAATCTGTTAAAACGCTTATTCACCCATATCTTTTGATGGCTTACATTTTTCCAAAGCAGCTTTACCATTGGTTTCATCAAGCAATACCAATTCATTTCTGGCTGTAACGCCTAGTGTTACTTGTTGCTTGATATAGTAAGTCTTGCCCGGCTCAACTTTAAGATCATATTCAGCCATGTTTTCAGCCTTAGACTGAATTTTGTGAGTTCCGGGGCTTAGCGTCTTCTTGATATACTTTCTGCCCCTGGTAAACCCAGCATAAGAACCATCAATCTGAACTTTAAACTTAATGGCCACAGCAACCTGAGCTGGTCGAACTATGTACAAAGTTGCAGGTTCATCAGATTGTGGAGGGTTTGCCATTCCGACCGTAGCCATTATCATGACCAG
>JALEGO010000663.1 GCA_022763165.1 Flavobacteriales bacterium | reverse complement strand
TGATAGTTTTGGATTTGGGTCATCCGGTCGATTGTAATAAATCAAGGCATTTTCGATGTTACCTTCTCTTAATTTTAATCTACCAGTTGAGCATTCATAGTAAGTGTCCACCTGATGATCCTTTCCGATAAAAGTAGCGTTTAAAGATCTTAAGATACTTCGAATTTCATCTGGATTCTTGCAACGAGCCTTTATTTCAACGTTTTTTATTGCCATAAGAGATCTATTTATTGATTCGGTAAATCTTCATAAAAATCGGCCATTCAATGCGCAACTTTCCCGTTGGAGTAAAACTAGGAATCTGGGCATTTGAATTTTGATTCAGGTAATTTTGGCTTGCGGACCAAGATAAAACGTATCCGTGAAGTTGTTGATGATTCCATTCATATGAGATTGCAAACGATTGATTAGAGTCTAACAATTCAAATGGAGCATTTATATTGTCATATTGATCTTCAATGTGCTTCCTTTCCTGATCCCAAAAACTACCAAGTAGGTTGGAATAGATTTCTTGAAACTCCCTTTCCGTATTCTTATTGGAAATACTCGGAACCCCGTATCCCCAAAAGGCCAGAATGCCGTTTGTTTTAGATACTCTTTTCACTTCTTGAAAAAATGTTTGATGCTCAAACCAATGAATGGCTTGAGCTACACAGATCAAATCGAAAGTGTTGTCTTCAAAATCCGTATTTTCAGCGGACTGAAGACTATATGATATTTTGGGGTGCTTTTTTCCGTTATCTATCTGAGACTTACTTATATCAGAAGCTTGAATTGACTTAAACTCCTTAGACAGCTCAAAAGCCACTTGTCCGTTACCCGTTCCGCAATCCCAGGCATTAGTTTTTTGAGCACAAAATGACGATATGAGCTCATAAAGTTTAGTAGGATAAGTCGGGCGGAACTTCTTATAAGTTTTGGCCTGGTCTGAAAATCTGTCTTTCATTTTATACCTTCAAGGCCCTGTAGGTAACATTAACGGTTTTTGTATGAAGTTCAGTATGATAGGCTGTGAAGTAATACATTTCTCGAAGTGTACATTTCCCTAGTAGTGGATGGGGTAAAATGTATTTGTCTAAATCCTCTTCACTCCATTTTTCTAAGTGCTCGAATAATTTGTCATATTCTTTTTTGATGCCACTAATCAAACGTTCAATATTCATTTCACTATGAGGCCTTGGTTGGGAATCAGCGGGAGGAGCACCTGTTGCTACAGCAACTTTCTCATCATATCTTGTTCTCAATTGCTCATTCGTTTTTGAAGGTCGATTGGCCGTTCCAAACATTGGCTTAAGTACCATTCCCGGCATAGACAGACCTTTATTTAGCATAGATGCACTTTTTCTCAAATGTTCAAGATGCTGTGAAACCGTCCATTTTTCCTCAGGGCCAAAGGCAAGGTATTCTTCATCTGCATTGTCAACGAACCCTATAAGCTGTTTGTAGGCACCTTCAAGCAGGGATTTTATTTCCTCTTTAGTCATTTATTAAAAGTTTGGTTTTGAAATCAATGGTACTACTATTAATGGTGATATTATAATATCCAGGCTGCAAATCTGTCAATGAAATTTGATTAGTCCCATTGAGTTGGTTCTTTTTAACCAGGCTACCTTTTGTGTCGAATACCGAAAAGTCGTAAGTTTCTTTATCCGAAAGTTCTACTGTGATATATTCAGTTGCAGGATTTGGATAAACTTTTACTTGAGGAATAGTAGCGATTTCTGAAGTGCTTACTGGAGCTACATTGTTGAGATCTAAGCTGTACATTGATCTACCATGCGTCCCCGCAAGCAAAGTTCTAGTGGGCTGATGAAATTCTAAATCAAATACTGGTACGTTAGGCATATTGGTGCCTAATGATGACCATGACACTCCATGATTCCAACTTACATATACACCATAATCAGATGCTAAGTATAAGTATCCGTTCTGGTCTGGGTCCACAATTAGATCATTTACTGGAAAGGAGGGTAGGTTGGCTGAAATATTGCTCCAAGTAGCTCCATTATCCGTGGTTTTAAAAACATGTGGTAAATAATCATCCCAAGGATATCCTGAAAAGGTAACAAAGGCCGTGTTCATATCATAAGGATAAGGAACTACTCTTGTACACCAAAGTTTAGGCAAACTTGCAGAAATTTTGTTCCATGAATTGCCTCCATCTGAAGTATTCCAAACGTTTCCATCCTCAGTTCCAACATAAATTATATTTGAATTTAAGGGAGAAACAGCGATGGTTGTTAATGTTCCATATGAAAGGTTTCCATTCCCTGGTCCATTGGTCAAGTCACTGCTAATTGATGTCCAAGAAGCAGCTCGATTCGTAGATTTATAGACTCTATGAGAGCCAAAGTAAAGTGTGCTTGGGTTTTGTGGATCCATTGCCAAAGGAGCATTCCAGTTGAATCGATCACTCGTGTTAACTCCATTTCTTGCTGAACTCATATTAGATCCTCCATTTGTAGACCTAAACAGGTTTCCCCATTGGTATTCCGCATAAACGTAATCATCATCCGTTGGATCTACTAAAGTGTAAAAACCATCTCCACCAAGGATAGATTGCCAATCATCTAAGGCTCCGGTCATTGTTCTTATGGTATTGTTATCCTGCGTTCCGCCATAAATTCTTGAAGGTGTTTGGTAGTCCATGTGACAAGTATAAAACTGAGTAATAGGAAAGTCATCAAAGAAATTCCAATTAGAACCACCATCAGAAGTTTCATATAATCCGCCATCATTGCCTAATATCATATGTGATGAATTGCTAGGATCGATCCATAGCGCATGCTGATCAACATGGACATTAAAAGTTGTATTTGATGAAAAGTTTACACCACCATTTGAGCTTTTATAAAGATCAAAACCGACAACATATACATTATTCGGATCGTTTGGATCAATTCTTAAATTTCCGAAATACCATCCAAAAGATGAATAAGCATTGCTCAGTCCAGATTGGCTGACTTGAGCCCAAGAGTTTCCATTGTCAGAAGACTTGTACAAGGCATCAAAGTAGTTGGCTACTGCATCTGTTGCGTAAGAAGCCATTACAATGTTTGGGTTGCTAGCAGATATTGCAAGACCGATTCTACCTGTTTGGCTATTGCTGATAGGCAAG
>JALEGO010000662.1 GCA_022763165.1 Flavobacteriales bacterium | reverse complement strand
CTTAAAAATCTCTGCTATTGACTTGAAGGATTATTACGGTTTGACAGATTCCGTTATTATAAGCGGTGCAGCCATCAACTTGGGAGTAGATACCATCACATCATTCAGCTTGAATTATACTTCACCCAGTATATCGAGCAACGAAGCATATAGCATCACACTTTTGCCTTTTCAATCCACAACATTTCAATTTACCGATCAAATTGCCGTTAGTGCGGGAATGAATGAGGAAATAAAAGTATCTGTGAGCGTTGTTAATGGAACTCTCGACAATGATCAAAACAATGACACCATCAAAGGGATCATACATGTTGTGAATGAAGAGATTGATCAACTTCCATTTGTAGAATTTTACAGTGCTGCAACATGCACTCCATGTGTTGAGCAAGATGAGTTTAACTATGATTTACTTTTATTTGAAGGAGCCAGCATTCAAGGAGGAAACCTTTCAGCCGCATTTTTTCATATAGATTCTTCGGCCAACGAACCCGGCTACTTGCAAAAAGGCCTGAATCGATACCAGTGGTATCAGCTTTCTGAAAAACCTGCTTATGTCATCAATGGTGCAGCAAAAGGAGACGCAAGTAATTTCAAGCTTTCCGAAATAAAGAATGCTATCTCTCCTGTTTCATTAGAAACTGATTTCACAAGATCAGGAGACAGCATTACAGTCAACTGCCAGGTTGTTCCGCAAATCAATTTTGAAGATGCCACCAAAAAATTATTCATTTTGATCGCTGAAAGAGAAGTCACCATTACCAATAGTGGCTCTTCTGAGGTCAAGTACTTGACGAGGTACATATCAGATGGCATTTCTTTAGACACTATGATGTTAGGGGATACTCTGGCATATCAAATTATGGACAGCGTAAGTGTTGGGAATCCTGTATCGCCTGGTTCTGGAGATTATTTCAAAGGATTCGGAAATCTTTCTGTAATTGCATTTGTACAAGATACGCTCAATCAACAAATCCTTCAATCCGGAGTTGTCAATTGGCCACTATCTTTAGAAGAAACAAGGCCAACAGAACAAGAAATTGGATTGTTCCCCAATCCTGCTCAAGATTATTCTGTCGTTTCAGGAATTACTGGACCTTTTGAAATCCAAATATTCGACACAAATGGCGCATTAGTGCGAAGCAGTGTCAATCAGACCAAATTGGTAGATACAAAGAATTTGAAATCAGGCATTTATTTCCTGGCTATTGCGCAAAAACAAAACCAAAGTGGTAAGTTCCTTAAACTCGTGGTATCCCATTAAATTAATTGATCATGCGAATATTGACTGTCATTTTATGCTTAGCTTTTCAAAGCTTTTACGCTCAACAAGGGACATTTAAACCAGGCTGGACTATAGGCGTCAACACGAGCCAAATCGGAGGCGATGGTGTTGCCGGCTTCAATGAGATTGGTTTGACAGGCGGGGGGTTTGTCTATTCTGATTTCAATAAAAAGTGGAGGGCGCAATTCGAAATCAATTACATTGAAAAAGGCAGCCGGAGGCCCTCAAGACCAAAGCAAGGCATTATAGGTTGGGCGATTAACTTACATTATATAGAGATTCCGGTGCTTGCTATCTACAAATGGAAAAAATTCAAGTTTGAATTGGGACCCAGCTATGCTTTTCTATTCAGACAGGTTAAACGGGACATTTATGGCACTGATCCTGTTCCACTAACCTCATATGGTCCCTTTAAGCAGCATGAACTTGGCTATGTCGTGGGAGTAGCAGTACCCTTAGGAAAAAAATGGCTATTCAACTGGCGCCATGGAAACTCTATTACACCAATCGCAGGGTCAATACAGCAAAACCCAGTGAGGTTATTTTCATTTATTGGAGGATCTTATAATACCGGACTTAGCTTTACACTCAAATACTCAATTCAAGGTAAATCACAGTAAACTTTAGATGCTTCCAATTGTTCACTAAACATGAAGAAAAGAATTGTAGTCGCCATTACAGGAGCCAGCGGAGCAATTTACGCTAAGGTGCTTTTGGATAAGTTATCTCAATTACAAGATCAAATTGATGATATTGGGGTTTTGATGTCCCAAAATGCTGAGGATGTTTGGAAATATGAGTTGCGAAATGAAGATTACCAGAATTATCCATTTACCCGTTACGCCAAAGATGATTTCACAGCCCCTTTCGCTTCAGGGTCAGCTAAGTTTAAGTATATGGTAATCTGTCCGTGCAGCATGGGAACGATGTCAAGAATTGCAACAGGTATTTCCAATGATCTTGTCACAAGGGCGGCAGATGTTATATTAAAAGAAAGAAGAAAGTTGGTTTTGGTGGCAAGAGATACGCCTTACAATTTGATTCATCTTAGAAACATGCAAACGATCACTGAGGCAGGCGGTATTATCTGTCCTGCATCACCGTCATTCTACAGTCGCCCAGCCACTTTTGAAGATTTGGCATCAACTGTTGTTGACAGAATTTTAGACCTGTTTGATTTCGATATTCAAACTTTTAGATGGTCTGAAGAAAATGTTTCGTAACTATCTATTATCAGAATATAGTTTTAAACATCCGATGTTGATAATTCAATTTTCAGAATATTAACAATCTTTTAAAAAAATTTCATAATTTACTATTGATTTTGACGTTCAACTTATACTTGAACTTCAATAATTAAACTTTGGGATCATATGTTAGAAATGACAAAGACCGTTCTTCAACGTG
>JALEGO010000661.1 GCA_022763165.1 Flavobacteriales bacterium | reverse complement strand
GTCTTGAATTTTCACATGTTCTGGCTCGGGTAGGTGTGAAAGTAACCCTCCTAGAAATAGCCTCACGACCACTTCCCCAATGGGAGGAAGAAATCGTTGAGAAGCTCGTTTTAGAGAGCAAAAAACTTGGCATTACAATTCTCACGAATGTTGAAATTAAAAATATCAAAGACAATGATTCTGGATTTTCTGTCCACTTTCTCCAAGATGGGCAAGAAAAAAGCATTCATGCTGACCTTGTGTCCAACGGAGCTGGACGCATCCCCAATGTTGATAAACTTAATTTAAAAGCAGCCCATATTGAGCATGAAGGACACCATATCTTTCTTGATGAATTTTTAAGGAGCCTTTCAAATCCTGATGTTTTTGTTGCAGGAGATCCAACAAGTAGCGCTCAACTTTCTCCAGTTGCAACGTATGAAGGAAAAATAGTTGGCCATAATCTTACGAATGTGAAGATGATTTTTCCTAATTATTCTGCAATTCCGAGCTGTGTTTTCACCATTCCAGCACTTGCAAGCGTTGGCTTTACTGAAGTTGAAGCAAGGAAGAAAAATCTAGAGTTTGTTGTAAAAACCAATGATCTTACTTCTTGGCTTTCTGGACGTACCTATGCCGAACCACTAGCTTTTTCAAAGATATTAATTGAGAAAGGAACCAATAGGATTTTAGGAGCTCATCTTATTGGCCATGACGGCCATGAACTCATCAATTTATTAGCACTCGCAATGAAGCATAATATCACCTCTGATCAAATTAAAGAGATGGTTTTTGCATATCCCACCTTTTGTTCGGATTTAACGTATGTTGTATAAGCAGATTTATCTATCCAACTACAAATTGCGAGTTAACTGAATTTTTTTATACCCATATGTCCCTTGCGATGTATTTTGATTAACCTTACAATTTCTTTACTGATTGACTGACAGATGACAAGGCAAAAACAACAATGATATTCCGGCATCTTCGATATTTTGTTTCAGTTGCCGAGTACAAAAGCTTCACAGCAGCAGCATACGCCCTTAATATTACTCAGCCTTCTATCAGCCAACAGATTGCCGATCTAGAAAAGACACTGGGGTTTAGCCTTTTTAAGCGGAGTAGTCGCTCTGTAGAGTTAACAGTAGCAGGCGAAGTTTTTTTAAAAGAAGCAAAAGAAATTTTGCTTTCTACTGAAAATGCTATTGAAAAAGCAACAAGAGCCTTTGAAGGGCAAAGCGGAGAATTAAGAATTGGTGTTCTTGAACCCGCGGTTTCAAGATTTTTACCAAAAATTGTTCGTGCCTTTAAAAGGAAGCACCCCGAGGTCCATATTACAATCCAACATATGAACCCTGAGGTACAATTAAAAGCCTTTCAGGAAAGAAAATTAGATATAGGTTTTAGCAGGCCTTTTGTTGAAGAAAAATATCCCCATCTTCAGCAGGATCTCATTGATAAAGATAGTATTGTGGCAGTTCTCTCGAAGGATCATCCTCTAGCTCATCAAGAAGCCATTTCAATTGTCGAATTGGCGAGAGAATCTTTTATTTTGTTTGATCGTTCAGAGACAAAAGGATTCTTCGATGTCATCGTTAATTTCTGTCAAATTCAAGGGAAGTTTTATCCTTCAATTACGCAGGAGCCCAATTTACTTCAGACATTATTTTTATTGGTAGAGTCAGGACTCGGCGTTTCTCTGGTTCCGGCTTGTGTGCGTCATTTAAATATACCTAACATACAAGTTATTCCTCTTAAAGAAGAGACCCCCACTATTCACCTTACCATTTCTTATCAAAATGATTCCTCTCCTACCACTCAAGCTTTTTTAAAGATATTTAGGGAAGTTTACTCCTCAACAACAGAGGGGCTATCTATGTAAGGCAGAGAGATATAGGTGTTGACTCTTAATTCATAGGCACAACCTATTAATACAATATTAACAATAAGATCTTATTATGTTAAGTTGATGGAGTGAGGAACACCAATCTCCTCTGTAAACATAAACTTAACAATAGGGAGACTATCATGAAAGATAAGAAATCGATTTACATTGCAACTGCTGTCTTCTCAGCAGTATCACTCGCAGCAACAGCAGCATCCGCCGCAGGAGGGCATTACGATGCATCTATGAAGCATTGCTATGGAGCAGCGTTGGCTGGCCAAAATGATTGCAAAAGTGATCCTCATACTTGCAAAGGTCAATCAACAGCAGATTGTAGTCCAACGGATTGGAAAATGGCTAAGTCACAAGAAGAGTGTGATGCTTTGATTGCTAAGAATTGTCCTCAGAACAAGTAATATCCTTTGGCTTGAAATGACTCATTCATTTTCTTCATTAGAGACTCCGGCTAAGGCTGGGGTCTCTTTAAAGCATTGCTACTATGAAGAAGTTATAGAAAACAAACCTGCTATTGATTTTTTTGAAGTTCATAGTGAAAATTATATGAGCGAAGGAGGGTGTTCTTTAGCATGGCTTGAGGCCGTTCGTGAGTTTTACTCTATATCCCTTCATGGAGCAAGCCTATCCTTGGGAACGGCTCAAAAACTTGATAAAGATCATCTTAAAAAATTAAAAAATTTGATTGGAAGAATCGATCCTTTCCTTGTTTCAGATCATCTCTCGTGGAGCGTTATTGACGGAACGTATCTTAATGACCTTCTTCCCATTCCCTATACCAAAGAAAGTCTCGAAGTTATGAGCAATCATATTGTAGAGGCCCAGGATTATCTCGGGCGAACTCTCCTCATTGAAAATCCCTCAAGCTATCTGTACTTTCCCAAAAATGAATATTCTGAACCCCAGTTTTTGACAGAACTTGTGAACAAAACCGGATGCAAGCTCCTTCTTGATGTGAATAACATTTACGTCTCCAGCCATAATAATAAATTTGATCCCAATGAGTACTTAGAAGAAATCCCTTTAAAAATTATCGAAGAAATTCACCTCGCAGGACATAATCGCAGTCATCAATTTTACATTGATGATCATGGATGTTGCGTCCAAACAGAGGTGTGGGAGCTTTATAAAAAAGCCTTAGAACGATTTGGGATAATTTCTACTCTCATTGAATGGGATGATAATATACCCGAGCTGGGTATTCTC
Source organism: Flavobacteriales bacterium (assembly GCA_022763165.1). Lineage (GTDB taxonomy): Bacteria > Bacteroidota > Bacteroidia > Flavobacteriales_G > JALEGO01 > JALEGO01. The sequence continues at coordinate 1,053 of JALEGO010000661.1, read as the reverse complement.
TTATCCGAAGCTGAAAAAGCTAAAAACTATCAAGTTGAGTTTGGAAATCATGAAAGAGCTGCTTGAGTATCAGAAGGCTTTTTATAAAGCCATTTTTACAAATGAGCCTATGGTATTACAAAATACGATAGGAGAAATAGATGCGTTCAATGAGCGGTTTAAAATCTATTCCAATAATATTTTTGCTTCCTTAAAGAATGTGCTTAAAGATGACTTTCCTATTTCAAAAAGAGTTCTTGGCGAACAGAAATTTAACCAAGCCTCATTTGAATTTGTCAGAAATTTCCCACCAACATCCGGGTGTTTATTGAACTATGGAGAGAAATTTCCAAGGTTTTTAGGAATATTTTTTCCCACAATTCTTTATTTACAAGATATTGCTCAAATCGAATGGGCAAAAAAGGAAATCTATTATAAAAGTAATTCATGTCCTTTGGATCCAATGGTCTTAAGTTCTATTCCTTCTGATGAATACACTGACTTAACTTTCGAGTTTCCTGAAGCAACCTTCTTTTTTGAGTCTGTATTCTCTTTACAAGAGATTTGGGAAGATCCTGAAAAAGAAAAAAATCTAAAACTCACTCCTTCCTACAGTCTGATCATTCGTCCAAGGTATAAAATTCAGCATTATTGGTTAAGTGAAGAAGAGTTTAGTTTCTTGAAGGCACTTTATGAGAAAAAAACTCTGGGAGAAGCTTATGAAAGGGCTGCAGAACTCAATCCTAAATTCGATCTCTCAAAAACCTTAGAATCTGCTCTTACAAGAGAATACTTTTCAAAAACGGAGGTTTATCATGAAAATAGAACCCATATATAACTTATACAACAGTGTGTTTAATACTCTTGATAAGTGGTTAAGCCCTCTCTGGTTCTTTTATATCCGCTATTGGTTGGCTGATGTCTTCTTCCGCTCTGGCCTTGTCAGTATATCGGATTGGCAAAATAACATTGACCTCTTCACCTATGAGTTTAAAACCCCATTCCTCTCCCCTGAACTTGCAGCTTCCTTATCAACAGCCGTTGAACTGATTTGTCCTGTTTTACTTATCTTAG
>JALEGO010000660.1 GCA_022763165.1 Flavobacteriales bacterium | reverse complement strand
TGATGCGCAGCAAAGATTATCTATACAGCTCTATGATCAAGGATATATTCATTTTGGGAACAGTTTTAGCCAAAAAATACCGTTACCTCAGAATATGCTATGGTGTTTTTATGTATGGAATGATTTTGAGTGTATTAGTTTTTATGATTAGTCTTTTCATTTAATGGCAAAGAAAAAGGTCAATTTTCAAAACGCCAGTATATTCTTGCCAGACATTTCAGGCTTCACTAACTTTCAAAGTTCGGTAGAAATTGAGCACAGTACTCACATTATTTCTGAGCTCCTGGAAATATTGATTAAAACAAATCGTTTGAATTTTAAAGTATCTGAGATTGAAGGCGATGCTATTCTATTTTATAGATTAGGTGACCCACCCTCTTTTAGGGAAATGAACGAGCAAGTTGAAGAAATGTTCATGGAGTTCCATAGACATCTATACCTCTACAAAAGAGACAGGATTTGTCAATGTGGAGCCTGTTGTAATGCGGAACTTCTTGATTTGAAATTCATTCTACATTCCGGAGAAATAGCGCTAAACAGTATTGGAAAACATCAAAAAATCATCGGCCCTGATGTAACTGCAGCTCATAGGTTGCTCAAAAATGATGTTATGAACGATTCCTACTTTTTATTAAGTGAGCACGTTTATTCCAGCACCGATTTTGAATTATTCAACAAAGGTTCCAATGAATACGAAGGAATCGGGGAAATAAACTATGTTTGGAAGGACTTGAGTGAGTTGAAATCAAAGATTCCAGAGCTCCCTGCCAGGAAAATTAAAATTGAAGAGTACAAAAACTCAGTTTCACTATTGACTTCAGCTGATATCACAGCCCCACTCCTAAAAGTTCATCAGTACGTCACTGATGTAGAGTTAAAACCGAAATGGTCATTTGGTCTCAGGGCAATAGGTGATTATGAAAAAGGTCCACAAAAGATAGGAAGCAAACATGCTTGTATCTTACAAGCTGGTACAGTAGATTTCGAAATTCTCAATCAACGTGTATCAGAGGGACTTATAGAGTATGTAGAAACATCAAATGGAATCAAAATCCTTGGTCCTACCAACACCTATTTTATCATGAAAAAAGTTGATGACAACAACACCCAACTTACTGTAAACATTAGATATCAAAGATCCACTTTCACAAATTTGCTACTTGATTTACCTTTTAGGATATTTATAAAAGCAAGTATGAAAAAATCTCTTGTCAATCTTAAAAAACTCATTGAAACTAGTTGAATTGGGAAAGTTCATATTCACATATCTATTAACCTTCATGAGCCTCCTGACACTTGGCCAGGACACTACTATGGTTAAGGATTATGGCGTATGTGATGAATCAGGATACTGCATACCCAAAATACCTGGTATTAGAAAATCTAGAGGGGTCTCATTCAATTATCTGAATTCATTAAGTTATGATATCTCATCGCAAAATGAAGATTCTACGTATCAGGGCAAAATCAATCGAGATCGCAGATATACAATAAAATTGAAGATTCCTGTGATCAACGAAGACCACATGAAGTTTGTGGTTGGGCTCAAGTATGCCGAAGAAGAATTCAAATTCAAGACTTTTGACGAAGGTTTTGCCTTTCACAGCGCTTTGAATCAAAAGCCGCTGAGGAGATTTGGCATCACAGGATATCTAATTAATCCATTCAAAAGCAACAGATTCCTAGTAAGCAGAGCAAACTTTAGATTGAGTGGAGATTTTGACAATGGCAATCCTGAGGATTACCTAAGAATTTCTGCTTCGAGTTTATATGGCATTCGCTCAAGTTACAACAGTACCTGGGGAATTGGCATAACCTATAGCTATAGTTTTGGGCGGCAGCTGATCTTCCCAATACTGGCGTACGCAAAGAAATACAATAAGTATTGGAGCCTTGAAACCCTTATCCCTGTTAACCTCAGTTTACGATTCAACGCTTCTAAAAAAGACGCTTTTGAATTCTTGACAAGAGTAAGTGGAGATAGTTATAATATTCAATTTGATGACTACAATCCGGATAATCTTTTCCTTCAGAGTTCAGATCTTTTTTCTGGTTTGACTTATGAAAGAAACGTTTTTAGCATTCTTTGGATGTCTGTTGGAGGAGGGTATCGCTATAACTATAGTTTCGATTTGTTTAGAGAAAATAATTTTAATCAACGTAGCGATCCTGAATTCTCAAATGATGTGCAAAGTTCATGGTTTGTGGACGTTGGAGTATTTTTGGTTGCACCAGATAAATGGATAAAATGAACTTGAGACTTTATACCTGCATTTTAACTTTAATCATCTTGGTTTTTGACCTACCTGCCCAAAAGACTTTTTTCGGAAAAGACTTTAACAATAAGGTGGGTATCATTGACACTGATAAGATATCACAAACAGTTTACTTCATTGGCGGTTTAGATTTAAGCAATGAGAATTCCTCATCCACTCTGAATGCTATCAGAAGTTTTAGTAAGAAGGATATTAGTCAAAAGCGCTTAGTTTTTTTAGGAAATAATTACAGTAAAGGTGATTTTGATATTAATGCCTTTCCGGCTATTACCAAAGAACTAAAAAATTCAAAAACGGATATTATATTCATCAATGGAGAAAATGAATACGATGTTCTAAAAAACAGGAATGTAAACATATTGGAATGTCCTGAACCCAAGATTGTTGAGTTGGATGAAAATAATATTCTGATCATTGTTGATACACGATGGTACTTAAATCATGATAATGATCAGATTAAAGAAAACTGTCCCATAAAAAATGAAATTGATTTTATTGATGCGCTCAAAGAAAGCATTCAGAACAATTTGGATAAAAATATAATACTTTGCAGCCATCATCCAGTGGTCAACTTTGGGCAGTCTAAAAGACAAATGCATCATCCGAAGTACAAACTTCTGAAGGAAAAAATAGAATATGCAATTGAAGACCACAGTAGACTTATTGTCGTATCTGGACATGATAATAGCCAACAGTTAATAAATGATGAAAACTACTTTATTATAAGTGGAAATGGTGATAGAGGAAAAAGCTTTAAAAAGGGTAAAACCTTAGATTTCGCTTCATCTGGAATAGGTTTTACAAGAGTCTTATTCCTTAAAAATGGTTCTGCTATTGTTG
>JALEGO010000659.1 GCA_022763165.1 Flavobacteriales bacterium | reverse complement strand
GTTGAAGAAGCCTATCGTAACCTGTATGACGGCATCCCCGTGGTTGAAGTTGCCAATGCGATGACATTAAGCGCACGTTCAATGGTTGAAAAAGATCCTAATTACTCATATGTAGCAGCACGTTTATTATTCCAACAGCTTTATCAAGAAGCACATATCTTTCTTGGCATTGATTATAAACCCCGCTTAAGCAAAGCTTTATACAAGAAAAGCTTAAAAGCATTTATTACAAAAGGCATAGAGCTGGAAATTTTAACACCAAAACTCGCTGATTTTGATTTAGATAAGTTAGGAGATGCACTAAAACCAGAACGTGACAGCTTAGTGACTTATTTGGGGGCTCAAACACTTTACGACCGTTATTTTACCCATAAAGATGGTGTTCATTATGAAACCCCACAGGTTTTTTTCATGCGCGTAGCAATGGGGTTAGCGTTAGAAGAAGACAACATTGAGGAACGAGCAATTGAATTCTATAACCAACTTTCTAGTATGGATTATATGACATCAACGCCGACCTTATTTAATTCAGCAACCATGAGATCACAACTATCCAGTTGCTTTTTATCCACTGTTTCAGATGATTTAGATGGTATTTTTGCTGCACTGGCCGATAATGCCCAGCTTTCAAAATTTGCAGGTGGCTTAGGGACAGATTGGACATCAGTGCGAGGAATGGGCTCACATATTAAAGGGACTAATGGTAAATCCTCTGGTGTCATTCCATTTCTATATGTTGCTAATGCAGCAACATTGGCTGTTAATCAAGGAGGTCGGCGTAGAGGTGCTAAATGTGCATATCTGGAAAGTTGGCATATGGATATTGAGGAGTTTTTGGACTTGCGTAAGAACACAGGTGATGAACGTCGACGCACCCATGATATGAATACGGCTAACTGGATTCCTGATTTATTAATGAAGCGGGTGTTTGAAGAAGGAAAATGGACATTGTTCTCCCCAGATACTGCACCAGATTTGCATGAGTTATATGGCCAAGACTTTGAAAAAGCTTATATTGCATACGAGGAGAGAGCAGAGCGAGGTGAAATTCCTTCAAGAACTATCGAAGCTAAAAAATTATGGCGTAAAATGTTAGGCATGTTATTTGAAACAGGTCACCCATGGATCACTTTTAAAGATCCATGTAATTTGCGCTCACCACAGCAGCATGCAGGCGTGATTCATAGTTCAAACCTCTGTACTGAAATTACACTGAATACTTCAAAAGATGAGATTGCTGTTTGTAATTTAGGCAGTGTTAATTTGGCGCAACATATTGACCTTAAAAAAGGTACATTGAATAAGAAAAAGCTAGAAAAGACAGTAACTACAGCAATTCGTATGCTTGACAACGTTATTGATATTAACTATTACGCTGTTCCTCAAGCAAAAAACTCCAATTTAAAGCACCGTCCAATTGGTATGGGAATGATGGGATTCCAAGATGCTTTACATTTGTTACAAATTCCATATGCCTCAGATAAAGCAGTACAATTTGCTGATGAAAGTATGGAATTGATTAGTTACTATGCAATTAAAGCATCGGCTGAGTTAGCGAAGGAACGGGGTACCTATAAGAGCTATAAAGGGTCATTATGGAGCAAGGGTATTTTGCCAATTGATTCCATTAAAAAATTAGCCGAAAGTCGAGGGCAATATTTTGAACAAGATATGACCTCAACATTAGATTGGGATAGCTTACGTGAGCTAGTTAAAACAAATGGTATGCGTAACTCTAATGTTTTAGCGATTGCACCAACTGCAACCATTGCAAATATTTGTGGTGTTTCACAGTCGATTGAACCAACTTACCAAAACTTATTTGTAAAATCTAATTTGTCCGGTGAGTTCACAGTCATTAATCCACACTTAGTGCGTCAGCTAAAAGAAATGAATTTATGGGATGAAGTCATGGTTGCCGATTTAAAATACTATGATGGCAGCCTTGAAAAAATCGATCGTGTGCCTGAGGAACTTAAGGCAATTTATGCAACTGCTTTTGCAATTGATCCTAAATGGTTGGTTGAAGCAGCTTCACGTCGACAAAAATGGATTGATCAAGCCCAATCACTGAATCTTTATATGGCACAAGCATCTGGTAAAAAGTTGGATCTGTTATACCGAAAAGCTTGGCTGCTTGGTTTAAAAACGACTTATTATTTGCGCAGCCTGGGAGCAACCAGTGCTGAAAAATCAACCGTTAGTGATGGTGCACTAAACGCAGTAGCAATGCCGCCTAAGGCGTGTGCCATTGATGATCCAGACTGTGAAGCCTGTCAATAACTTAACCCTTGGAGAAGTCTTATGACTACTGCAGTAGAAACCACACCTGAAGTTCAAACGAGTACTGAAAATCCTCAAAAATCTCTCTTATCCTGGGGAGAAGAGGCTGAGCAACCAATAATAGATGAAAGTGTAGCTGCTGAACAGCAGCAAGCAGAAACCACTACTCAAACTGAGCAGGCAATTACAGACGCTAATGTGACTGGTCTTGAAGAAATTCAAATGGGTGCAGCACGTATTCGTGTTGATGACAAAAAAATCATTAATTGTTGTGCTGATTTAAACCAACTGGTGCCATTTAAATACAAATGGGCTTGGGATAAATATTTAGCCGGTTGTGCAAATCACTGGATGCCGAACGAAATTAGTATGGCCAAAGATATTGCATTGTGGAAGGATCCAAATGGTT
>JALEGO010000069.1 GCA_022763165.1 Flavobacteriales bacterium | reverse complement strand
TGGCTTTAGCTTCTGCCTCTGCTTCTGCTTTTAATTTGGCTTCTTCTTCGGCCTTAGCTTTTTCTTCAGCCTCTTTGGCCTTGGCTAACTCTTCTTCTTTGGCTTTAGCTTCTGCTTCTGCTTTTAATTTGGCTTCTTCCTCTGCCTTAGCTTTTTCTTCAGCCTCTTTGGCCTTGGCCAGCTCTTCTTCTTTGGCTTTAGCTTCTGCCTCTGCTTCTGCTTTTAATTTGGCTTCTTCCTCTGCCTTAGCTTTTTCTTCAGCTTCTGTAGACTTGTCTTTGTCGTTCATGGCCAATGCTCCATTAACCTTGACTGTGATTGGAGTAATCGGAACTTTTGTTCTTTTACCTTCCACCAAATAATAAAAGAGTCCTTTCAATTCAAAATCAGAACTTATCGTGTCTGGAAGGGTAAGCTCATAAGAAATCGTGATTTTTTCCTGTTGAGGAACGGCAATCCATATAAATTTAATTTTGTTCTCTTGTACAGAAAATGATGCGTTTTGAGCATCTATCAATTTAGCTGTTGCTCCCATTGGGATGTTTTGTTTCACCATTGAGAACCCGACAATTGCTCCTTTATCAATTACAATTTTGACCGGGAAGGTTTGGCCAGGGTCAGCATTTTCAGATGTTTCAACGGTGATTATTGGTTCTTGCCCATAGGCATGAGCAAAAAATACCATACTGATGACAGCGAGAATAAAATTTCTTATCATATCAAAACAGATTTCAAACTTAAGTATAAGAGAAACAGTAATTTGTTTGATGTTATTCTAGATCTGTTGTGATATGAACACCATTCCAACTTATAACTTGCACTTATTACGATAGTACATGGAGAAAGTTACAAGTATCTTTTCTAAAATTAAGCTTTGGGCAAAAAAAAAGCCGCTAAACGCGGCTTTATAATTTTAGTAAATAAAGTGACTATCCAGAGCACATTTCACAGTTATCCGGATCATCTAATGAACAAGCTATTTCTGCTTGTCTGATTTCGATATCTTCTTGGACTGCAGATGGATTTTCAGCTGTAACCTCATTTTCAACACCTTCAGACAACTTAGATTTATCAACAGTGAACTTGATTGCATCAGATGCAGCTTTTGTTCTGAGGTAATACATTCCTGTCTTTAAACCTTTTTTCCAGCCATAAAAATGCATGGAGGTCAGTTTTGCAAAATTCGCATTCTCCATATGAATATTTAAAGATTGTGACTGACATATATAGGCCCCTCTGTCTGCAGCCATTTCGATGATGACCTTCTGACTTATTTCCCAAGTAGTCTTGTAAAGCTCCTTCAAGTTATCAGGAATTTCTTCTATTGATTGCACACTACCATTAGCTGCAATTAATTTATTCTTTACATTCTCATTCCAGAGATTCAATTTTACAAGATCTTTTAGAAGATGCTTGTTGACAACAATGAATTCACCTGAAAGCGTTCTTCTTGTATAAACATTTGAGGTGTAAGGTTCAAAACACTCATTATTCCCAAGAATTTGTGAGGTTGATGCCGTTGGCATTGGTGCCATTAACAAAGAGTTTCTTACTCCATGCTTTTTCACTTCTTCCTTCAGAACATCCCATTCCCATCTATCAGATGGTGTTACATTCCACATATCAAATTGGAAAACACCTTCAGAAACAGGGGATCCTTTATAGGTTTCATATGGACCATCTACTTTCGAAAGATCCTTGGAAGCGGTCATTGCAGCATAATATATTGTCTCGAATATTTCTGCATTCAATTTTTTGGCCTCTTCAGAATCAAAAGGATATCTCATCAAAATAAAGGCGTCCGCCAGACCTTGTACCCCAAGACCAATTGGACGATGTCTCATATTCGAATTACGTGCCTCTGGTACAGGGTAATAATTGTTATCAATTATTCTATTCAAGTTTTTAGTCGCTGTGTAAGTAACTTCAAACAACCTTTGATGATCAAATTCTCCATCCTTCACAAACTTAGGAAGTGCTAATGATGCGAGATTACATACTGCCACTTCATCCGGACCAGTGTACTCAACGATCTCCGTACAAAGATTAGATGATTTAATAGTACCCAGATTCTTTTGATTGGATTTCTCATTACAAGCATCCTTATAAAGAATATATGGTGTTCCCGTTTCTATCTGAGACTCTAGAATCTTAAACCATAAATCCTGTGCTTTAACCGTCTTTCTACCCTTCCCTTCTGACTCATACTTAGTATAGAGCTTTTCAAACTCTTCACCATAAGAATCAGATAATCCAGGACACTCATTTGGACACATTAAGGTCCATTCACCATTTTCTTCAACTCGCTTCATGAACAAGTCTGGTACCCAGAGTGCATAGAACAAGTCTCTTGCACGGTGCTCTTCTTTACCATGATTCTTTTTGAGATCAAGGAAGTCAAAAACATCTGCGTGCCATGGTTCTAAATAAACCGCAAAAGAGCCTTTCCTTTTGCCGCCACCTTGATCAACATAACGTGCTGTATCATTGAAAACTCTCAGCATTGGAACGATTCCATTTGACATACCATTAGTACCTCTAATATAAGAACCAGTAGCTCTTACATCATGAATTGAAAGTCCAATTCCACCAGCTGATTGTGATATTTTAGCACATTGCTTAAGTGTATCATAAATACCTGAAATGCTATCCTCTTTCATTGTAAGAAGAAAGCAAGAGGACATTTGTGGTTTAGGTGTTCCAGCATTGAATAATGTAGGAGTTGCATGAGTAAACCAGCGCTCTGACATAAGTTCATAAGTCTCTATAGCACTTTCCACATCTTCTTTATGAATTCCAACTGCAACCCGCATCAACATATGCTGAGGACGCTCAACTACTGCTCCATTAATTTTAAGCAAATAAGCTCTTTCGAGTGTTTTAAACCCGAAATAATCATAACCAAAATCACGATCATAAATAATGGTAGAGTCCAGTAATTCAGCATTATCCATAATAATTTGATGTACGTCATCAGCAATTAATGGTGCATTCAAATTTGTTTCTGGATTGACATATTCATGCATTTTCTGCATGGTTTCAGAGAATGATTTCTCTGTGTTCTTGTGTAAATTCGATACAGCAATTCTAGATGCTAGAAGCGCGTAATCTGGGTGTGTTGTGGTCATTGTTGCAGACACCTCGGCTGCAAGATTATCTAATTCAGTTGTAGTTACTCCATCGTAAACCCCTTCTATGACTTTCATAGCCACTTTTACAGGATCAACAATTGGATTTAGACCGTAACATAATTTTTTAATTCGAGCGGTAATTTTATCGAATTTGACGGTCTCTTTTCGGCCATTACGTTTGTGTACGTACATTAGTAAATGTAGGTTTGTAGATTAATAAAATACTAAAAATTCAGAAGAAAATCTAAAGAATAGAGGATTAGAAATCCTCATCCATTTTAAAGACTTGTTCTTCTTTGTTCCCCATAACACCAGCTTTCTGGTATTCAGCAACCCGCTTTTCGAAAAAGTTTGTTTTTCCTTGGAGTGAGATCATTTCCATAAAATCAAACGGGTTCGATGCATTATATATTTTTTCATTGCCTAATTCAACTAATAGTCGATCAGCAACAAACTCAATATATTGTGTCATTAATTTCGCATTCATTCCTATTAAATCAACAGGTAAAGAATCCGTAACAAATTCCTTTTCAATTTCAACCGCTTCTCTTATGATGCGCTCTACTTTCTCATTAGGCAATCTGTTTATCAAATGTTTTGTATATAACAGGCAGGCAAAATCACAGTGCAAGCCTTCATCTCTAGATATCAACTCATTAGAGAAGCTAAGACCTGGCATTAAACCTCTCTTTTTTAACCAAAATATAGAACAGAAACTACCTGAAAAGAAAATACCCTCAACAGCGGCAAACGCCACTAATCGTTCAGCAAAACTTCCATTATCGATCCATTCAAGCGCCCATTCAGCTTTCTTTTTAACACAATCCAAAGTTTCAATGGCTTTGAACAATTTCGTCTTTTCTGCTTTCTCTTTTATATAGGTATCGATCAACAGAGAATACGTTTCTGAATGTATGTTTTCTATAGCTACTTGAAATCCGTAAAAGAATTTTGCTTCTGTATATTGAACTTCACTCAAGAAATTCTCAGCTAGATTTTCGTTTACGATTCCATCACTAGCGGCAAAAAAGGCTAAGACATGTTTGATAAAATGTCTTTCATTATCATTTAACTTATGTTCCCAATCCTGCAAATCAGGTCCAAGATCAATTTCTTCTGCTGTCCAAAAACTCGCCTCAGCTTTCTTATAAAAAGCCCAAATATCATCATGTTGAATTGGGAATAAAACAAAACGATCTGGATTTTCCTTTAATATTGGTTCATTTGTATTCATACTAGCCCCTTCGTCTTTTAAAATTTAATTTCAAATTATTGAATTAAACAATAAATAATTTGCCCGTTTAATTTTGTTCATATCCAGATAATTTGCTATCAAGAGATTTTGAACAGTTCACACTTGCTAATTGCGTTTTACAAATGTTGCAAAAAAGGAAACACGCTACACCAGAAAAAAATAAACATTTCAACTTAGTTTTCAACAGCTGTAATTAACCGTTAAATGTTGACAATTTTTTGGACTAATCCGGAACCTAGATGAACACAAAGAAAGCTGAAGGCTCCAAATTTTATTCGGTAAAAAAGTTAGCTTCCGATTTGCAGAATTCTCTAAAAAGACTTATTTAAAAGAGTCGCTATTTTTGTCAATTCTTGATAAAATTTATCGCCAAATTTTCTAATAAGAGGCTCTTTTAAAAATTCAAAAACTTTGACCTTCAACTCTGCTCCAAGCGAACAGGCAGCCGCACAAATTTTCCACTCATGATAATTCAACGCAGTGAATTTTTCATACTTTGTTATTCTGATAGGGTACAAATGACATGAAATCGGCTTTTTAAATGAGGTCAAACCCTGATTATAGACCTCTTCGAATCCACATTTAGCCACACCATTTTC
>JALEGO010000658.1 GCA_022763165.1 Flavobacteriales bacterium | reverse complement strand
TCACTCCAGAGTGGTCTTTCACCAGTAGCGATTTTAAAAGTTTCGCTGATGATTTATGATATCTAGCTTAATTTTCAATAACTTTGTTATAACACACTTCAACAATTTATTTTGAAATTATGAAAATTGCCAAGTTCTTATTGATGTCTTTGATTATTGGAATGACCTTCTCAGCTTGCAGTAGCTCAAATAAGAGTTCTGTATACGGCAAGAAAAAGAAAGGCATTAGCCAGCCAGCTAATGGTAGAATGCAAGGAATAAACTGATCTAAGTTTATTTGTAAATAGAAAATTTTACTATTCCTCTTTTATGAAAAAAGTGCTTCACTGAGGTACTTAAACATCCTAGACCATATTTCACACTTCTCCTAAAATTAATGGATGAGGCTTCCTTGAAATATTTTGTTGGGCAAGTAACCTCTGCTATTGCATAGTCCTTCATTATGATTTGAGAAAGCATTTGATTGTCAAAAACAAAATCATTCGAATTGGCGGATAGATTAAGTCTATTTAAGACTTCTTTGGAAAAAGCCCTATACCCAGTATGATACTCAGATAACTTGTAGTTAACAAGAAAATTCTGAGTCGCTGTCAAAAAACGGTTGGCAATGTATTTATATAAAGGCATGCCACCTCGCAATGCCCCGATTCCTAGTATTCTAGAACCCAAAACAACATCATATAATTCACTCGCAATAAGGTGAGCCATCACTGGAATGAGTTTAGGTGTATACTGGTAATCAGGGTGCAGCATGATCACAATATCAGCATCCAGATCTAAAGCTTTTTTATAACAAGACTTTTGATTCCCACCGTACCCTAAGTTCTCTTCATGTTGTATGATGTGCTCAATACCTATACTTTTAGCCAATGCAGCAGTATTGTCTTTGCTATTATCGTCAACTAAAACAACTTCATCAACAACGTCCTTATCAATTTCTGCATAGGTAGTTTCTAAAGTCTTTTCTGCATTATACGCAGGCATTACCACTACGACCTTTTTTCCTTTAATCAATTGAGAAGTTTTCGCAAATGTATGAATTAAGTTGAAGTATCCCAGCACCACTAAAACCGATCATATTGATCTGTCACATAATAATAAGATTTTGGCATCGTTACAGCATAAATGCTGCTTATGAGGTTTATCTTGCTATTCCTATTGTGCCTTTCATTTGATGTACAAGGCTTTGTTTATGAGTGTGGTTTTAAGGTAATAGACAAAGTCTTGGTCCCTGAAAAAGGAACGCTATTCAAACAACTATATATTGAAGATATTAACATCTCCGGAGAAACTTATAAGGATGGTTACAGAATTTCCATACCCTTGAATGAAGTCTCAGAAAAAATCATGTATAAGAATATTGAGTTTAATACTAAAGAAGGTGTAACATCGAATGTCCATGATTACAGGGTGGCACATCATCGTAAAAAGTCATATTTCATTTTTGAGTTTACAGCGCACACCGAAAATGGTATGGCAATAGAATCTGTGGAGTTTTCTTTAGAAACTGTTGCACCAAAAGATTTAGTCAACAGAACCTTTGCCAATAAATCAGCTTTATCTAGTGGCACCTGGTATAAGTTTGGGGGAAAAGAGGAAGGGGTTTATAGTATAGAGGGTTCGGATTTAGTAAATGCCGGATTGGCACTAAGTAGTATAGATGTGTCCAGATTAAAAGTCTTTTCCAATGGAGGCGGACAATTACCATACAATAATTGTGAATATCGAGTTGATGATCTTAAGGAATTGCCATTATACACAGAAGGTTTGGAGGATTTCAAATTTGATTTGAATGATCGCATATTGTTTTATCACAATGCTCAAAATCAAATCGTTTATGACACTTTGCAAAATAAACTGGTTTATAGGAATAATGCTTTTGAAGATTCGGTTTTTTTCTTTCTGAATATAGATGGCACTGAGGGCCTCAGAATTATGAGTGCGAATACATACGCCAACTTTGATAATGTTGTTACTGATTATGATGCTCTTATAAGATTCGAACAAGATCTGGAAAATTTGATTGGTAGCGGTCGGAATTGGTATGGGGATAAGTTTGATATCAAAACGGATAGAGATTATCTTTTTAACCTAGAGAATTACATCCCAAACTCAAGTGCCACTCTATCTGGAAGTCTAATATCTAGATCCATCAAGTCAGAAAGTTCATTTCAAATTAGCTTAAATGGTAACCTTTTGGGTTCTAAAAAGATTGGTGGAGTAGGCCCAAATTATGAAGATACTTTTGCTATTGGAGTCAACTTTGACTATCCATTCTCCAGTAATAATGGCTCAAATCAGAAAGTGAGTTTAGCGTATATCAAAGCTGCCTCAAACTCAATTGGGTGGCTTGATTATCTAGAATTCAATTATTTAGCAGATCTAAGAGTTAACAGTCAGCCTTTAATATTTCAAAACACATCAGCATTGGACAAGGGTATTGTGGAGTATCGCCTAAAAGGTTGTCAAGCTACTCATATGATCTGGGATGTTAGTAACCCATTTTTTACTAGAGAAGTACAATTCAATATTATAAACGGACTTGCTCATTTTCGTACTGATTCTGACTCCTTACATAAATTTATTGCATTTGAACCTAGTCAAACCTTAGCAGTTAAATTCATTCAGGAAATTAGCAATCAAAACGTCCATGCATACACACCCGCTGATCTTTTGATCATTACACCCACGAAATTTATTTCACAAGCTGAGCGTCTTGCCGAATACAGAAAAGAAACTGATGGACTGAGTGTTCAGGTAGTGAAACTCGAAGATATTTATAATGAGTTTTCAGGAGGAGGGAAAGATATTACAGCAATAAAGGATTTTTTGAAGATGTTTTATGACAGAGCGAGCTCGGAAGAGGAAATACCAAAATATGCTCTGTTATTTGCAGATGGATCTTATGACAATAAAAACATCACTTTTCAAGGTTCATATCACATACCAACCTATCAGTCAGAAAATTCACTAAGTCCAATCGGTTCATATACTACTGATGACTATATTGCCCTTCTGGATGATGCAGAGGGCGAGTCACTATCAGATCTCATAGACCTTGGTGTGGGAAGAATTCCAATTAATGATATTGAGCAAGCGCGCGATATGGTGGATAAACTCATTTCTTATTATGATGAACGAGCCTATCGAAACTGGAGAAACGAAGTTGTTTTGGTTGCTGATGACGGGCAACCGAATGAAGGTGTTACCCATATGGTACATGCGGATCAAGTTGATAATGTGATTTCTAATAAATACCCAAACCTAAATATTGATAAAATATACCTCGATGCCTATGAACAAATAGAATCTGCAGGAGGACAGCGCTATCCCGATGCACATAGAAGATTAAATGAAAAAATGGGCCAAGGTTCATTAATCCTTCACTATGCTGGTCACGGAGGCGAACTTGGTTGGGCTCATGAAAGGGTTTTGGGAGTACCGGATATTCGTGCTTGGTCCAACCAGTACAATATGCCAATCATGATGACAGCAACTTGTGAATTCAGTCGGTTTGATGATCACAATCGTACTGCAGCTGGAGAATTAGTTGTTATGAACCCAAATGGTGGAGCTGCGGGTTTGTTTACAACAACAAGACTGGTTTTTGGAAATGACAATGCCGAATTAGCAAATAATTTTTATAACAATCTTGAATTAAATGACAATCAATCTGACTTAAGACTTGGTGATTTTGTTAGAAAATCAAAATTGTTGGGCCCATACTCCATTAACACACGGAATTTTTCCCTTCTTGGAGATCCATCAATGAAGTTGTCATATCCAAGAAATCAGGTCTTAACGACTAGCATACCCGATACTATTCGTGCTT